>JANOMH010000457.1:0-8879 GCA_031420215.1 Rhodobacterales bacterium
GGCAGGGCGATGGTCATCTGGCAGCCCCGGATCTTTGCCGGTGGCGTCGCCAGAGGGCGCCGGGCACCGAGGCATCGACCCCTGTCCGCCAGAGGCAGATCGCCCAGCGCAGGGCTTGCAGTCCGGTCAGGACCAGAGCGAATACCATGGCGGTAGCGGTGACCGGATCGGTGCCGTTCCGGGCCATGGCGGGCACGATGAAATAGGCGGCGAGAGGCAGGGCTGCGACGCCAAGCAGGCTGCTGATCATGATTTCCAGCCGATGGTCGAAGATCTGTTCAATCAGGATGGTATTGCCGAAAAAGGCCTTGGAAGCCGGTATCAGCAGCAACCAATAGGCCACCCCTATGCTGTCCTCGTAGCCCGGCCCGAACAGCCCGATCAACGATGGCATGAGCAACCAGAACAGCAGCATGCCCGCAATGACCAGCCCCATCTTCAACGCGCCCGAGACAGCAATGAAATGTGTGGCCCGGATCATCTGTTTGCCCGGCACCCCGGCCTTGACCCCCTGCAACAGGCTTTGCGAGGTTTTGGCGGAAAAGGCCATTTCGACAGCTGTGACCGCAAAATTCATGAAATTGACAATGTTCAAGGCAATGGCCAGTTTCGCCACTCCCGCAGAGCCAAGTGACAAAGCCGCCGCCATGATCAGCACGCTTTTGAGCTGGTCTGAGACGAGTCGCGTGGGTGACAGCATGATCCCGCTGAACATCCAGCGTTTCCAGCCGGTGATGTTCGGTGTCTGCCCTTTGGTGAATGCAAAAAACCGGGCGATGAGCACATATTGGAACAGCGCCACCAGTACGACGATCACCAGATAAAGTGCGATAATTTCTTCAAGGTTGAGGGTGACACCTATCGCCCAGACGGTCCCAAGAGCCACCAGAAACACAAACGGCCGGACCAGTTCGCGGGGCATCTGGCTGCGCACTGCCTGGCCCAATGCAGTAGCTTGTTGGGAATTGGTCATGTTCCAGCCCATCACCGGGATCATCGCCGCCGCAATCAGCACGGCGATCCAATGGTCGGCCAGCACCGCCGGATTGCGCCACCAGATCACGCCGACAAACCCCAGCACGGCGGGGCCGGTGACCACCAGCAGGATGCGCCGGCTGATCACCACGAACCCCGTGGCGGTGGCGTCATCGCCCGCACTGCGCGCCTTGACCATTTCGCGGATCGCCACAGCGCCGATGTTCAGAGTGGTCAGGTAGGAACACAGGTAGACCGCCGAAAGCAGCGTCCAGATCAGGCCGAAATCCTGCGGGCTCATCATCCGGGCCATGAGCACGGTATAGGCAAAGGTGCCCAAAGTGCCCAAGGTGCGGATCGCGATCAAAACGCTGGCCGTCCCGCTGACCCGCAGGGTTTCGGACCGGCCAAACAGGGATTGGATGCGGGTTGACAGGCGGCGGGCAAAGCCAGTTTTGGGGGCTTGCTTCACGCTTGGGTTCCAATCGTGCGTAGGGCGGTATCGAAAATCGCCTGATCCGGGGCGGTGAGTGTCGCGATTTTGTCGGTTTGGTCAGCGGTCAGTGTGGGTTTTTGGCCTTTGCCCTGGTTGTAGGTTTTGATCCGCAATGGCACGCCGAACACCGACAGGTAGCGCTGCTGAAAGGCGGGCAGATCGTTTAGAAAGCCCACAACCGCAAACCGGGCCAGCCGGGATTGGGCGAGGGCGAGTTTGGCGGGGATGTCTGCATCCGGCACCACGGTTTGCCCCGACAGATAGCGCAGATAAACCTGCGCATGGCTACGCGCGACAGGGGTGTCGAGATAGGCATCAAGGCCCTCGGGCACCACAGCTGCATTCACTGCCATCCGGTAGTTCGAGATCATCCGGTCAACCGGATCACGCAACAACGTCACATAGCGGAATCTCTGGCCGAAATGCGCGTCGGCTTTTTCGGAATACAGCACATGCCCATGGATCAGCCATGCACCCCAGGCCATTTGCTGCAACATCAGCCTTTCGCGCAGATCAAAGACCTTGTCGCCATGCGGGTGATCCTCGTGACACAAGAGCGCCTCGTCGCGCCCAAATTCATAGATCGCCGCAGCCCGCCGGGTTGATACAGCGTCGATCACTGCCACGCCGCGCCCGAGCGGGACAGTGGCATACATCGCCTCGGCGATCGACGTGCCGCCGCATTTGGGCATGTGCATGAACAGACAGGGATGGCGCGGCGCGGGTAGAACGCAGCTGCGGATGATCCGGCCAGAGTATAGCCGTGCGCGCCGGATATTGCGTTCAAGGAAGGGCAGGTTGCGGGCCAAATGTGTGTCCGTTTCTCTTTCGCCAAAAAAGGCAGCGTTGTCCGGCGTCTGGTCTGGCCCTGAACGGGGCCGGCCCCTGTGGAACGTTCGCAAACGGCCGGTCGATTCGTCGTAAGTCCAAGGCGGGGGACGGATCATTCTGTGCAGCGCTTCCATAGCGGGTGATCACTTGGTTGCGCAACACTGACCTGAACACTGCAGAACGCTGTCAATGATAGCGTGACCCTATGCTGCAGCGCCGCATGATTCTCTGCACAGCGGCAAGAAGTTGCTCAATCTTAAGGCGAGTGGCGGGAATCCGATTAAGCATACGGCAAGAATGTGCTGTCTGCGCCGGGTCTGCACAATGAATCAGTAGACTTTGAGATTAAGAGTCAGATAAATCAATACGAGTTGAACGAATTTGAATTTGCTGTCCTGCCCGTCTGTTCCGCTTTGCTTTCGCCCCTATCCCGGGTTGTTCGCCAAGTGGCCCATCTTTGGAGTTCTAGTTTGAAGCACTCATTCGCTGATATGAAGCTTGAGCAGATCATGCACGATAGTGCTGCGATTGCCCGGGTTTATCCGGTGTCTCGGCATGCAAGGCCCGGTGTTTACGCGACATATTTGAAGCGGCCACTGGATGTTGTGTTGGCACTGGCAATGCTTCCTATTCTTGTCCCGGTCATTGCGTTCTTGTGGCTGATGGTGCGGCGCGATGGTGGCAATGGTTTCTTTGGTCACACGCGGGTGGGTCGCGATGGCAAGGCGTTCAAATGCTGGAAATTGCGGTCGATGGTTGTGGATGCCGAGGCCAGCCTGGTCAGCCATCTGCGGACCAATCCGGCAGCCGCAGCCGAATGGGCAAGTGACCACAAGCTGGTGAATGACCCCAGAATCACCAGAATTGGCGCATTTTTGCGCAAATCCAGCCTGGATGAGCTGCCGCAGATCTGGAACGTGCTGAAGGGCGAGATGAGCTTTGTCGGCCCCCGCCCTGTGGTGGCCGATGAGTTGACCCGTTATGGCGCATCAAAGTGGGCTTATTTGCAGTCCCGCCCTGGGATTACCGGACTTTGGCAAGTGTCTGGCCGTAATGAAGTGAGCTATGACGACCGGGTTGCCATGGATGTACGCTACAGCACAGATATGCGGTTCGGTCGTGACATGAGGATCATGGCGATGACGGCAGGGGCGGTGCTTTACGGCACTGGAAAGTAGACCCTTACCCCAAGGATTTGAGAAGAGTTTCGACAGTCACGGGAAATGCGCCGAATCTATGATTCGGCGCATTTTTTGTTTTCTTGCCCAATGTCTCAATTTCATGAAAATTACATGTCATATTGGAAACAATGGTTTCCCAATCTTGCGTTACCCAACGGGCCAGAAACGGCTGCGCTGCGGGCCGCAATTGATGCTTTGATGCAGCTACAATCTTGCCCTGCGGGAATCTAGCCCTCCGAATACCTTCAGAACTGCAAAGGGAGACCCTCATGCGGGCCAGTTCATAGATATGCCGGTCCCGATCCAGCGGTGGGTCTATTCAGCCATCCCGGCGTGCTAACCCCGCACAATGAAAAAGGGCAGCCGGTAAGGCTGCCCAATTCAGAAGACTGCTGATGTGATCCGTAAGATCAGATCATGTAGTTCAGGTTGCCATCAGCCAGACCGATCGAGACGATACGCTCGATATTGGTGAAGGATCCGCCCATGACGTGATAGATGCCATCCACATCCGGGCCGGCGGCCAATGCTGCGTCGATTGCAGCAGTGGCCTGCGCGATGGTAACGCTGGCAGGGTTGTCCAGCTGAATACGAATGGTGTCGATGCCGGCGCCGCCATCCATGAACTGAACGCCGCCCAGTTCGGACTGGTTGAACACGAAGGTGTCGTTGCCATTCATGCCATACAGAGCGTTGTCGCCCAGACCACCAGACAGACGGTCATTGCCTTCGCCGCCGTTCAGCAGGTCGTTGCCAATGCCGCCATACAGGTCGTCATTGCCGATGCCGCCATAAACGAAGTCATTGCCGGTATCGCCCGACAGCAGATCATTGCCGGCATCACCTTTAAGCAGATCCTGGCCTTGACCACCATACAGGCCGTCATTGCCATTGCTGCCGACCATGCCATCAGAGCCTCTGCCGCCGAACAGCAGGTCATTGCCTTCGCCGCCGTTAAGCACGTCATTGCCATCTTCGCCGTAAGCGGTGTCATTGCCGTTGCTGCCGCGAACCCAATCGTCGCCAGCACCAGCAAAGACAACGTCGTTGCCGCCGAGTGCATTGATGTCGTCATTGCCGCCGGTGCCTGTGACAGTGTCGTCACCATTGGTGATCCCAACAGTCAGAACAGTCAGCACGGGCAGCGGACGCAGGATGAAATTGCCGTTGATCAAATCAAGGGCGGACACACCCGGATAGGTGAAAGTCGGTGCAGAGAGAGAAACTACCATGATAATCCTCAAAGAAGGGGGAGCGGAAGTGAGGAACCTATAAACGATTTCTTTACCATTTGGCAAAGGTGAACTTGTGCAGGACAAGCTTTGGTCTACCAAAAACCGCAATTGATTAACCTGCCTTGATCCAATGCAACCAATGGTTGAGGGGATTGGTTTGGGCGGGTCGATTTAGCGGAAGTCGCCCCCCAGACCTGCCAAACGGCCACGAAATCATCGTCAGAACATTGTCAATCAATGTGCACCAAAGGGTGTGATATCTGAACTTTGGTGCCAAAATCGAAAGAAACGACGGAGCACCAGCCAGAATCGGATCCGAATCTTGTAGGGGATCTTAGCCGAACTTTGAATGGAACGAATCATCATGGTCGCAGGACATGTGTACTGAATCCCAAGGCATGACAAAAAATGAGGCCGGAAAACCCGGCCCCATCATTCGATTTTGTCAGCTACCCCCGGCGTTCGGCTTGTTAAGGCTGCGGCACAGAGCTGGGGGCCGATGACCCACCGGCAATTGCTGCCACAACACCAATCACTGCCGCCGACCCCAAAAGCGGGGCGATTGCGCCGATGAAGTTGGTTGCCTCTTCGACCGGAGGAAGCAACAGGCATTCGTCATTGTCTTTGTTCGCTTCGTCCTGGCAATCCTGGGAAGCATCAACCTGGTTGGTGGCTTCTTCGATGGCGGAGTTAATTCCCCCCGCCTGAACAGACAAACCCGTTGTCGCCAGTGTCAGGCCGCACAGCAAAGTAATCAGTTTCATGGCAATCTCCTTGATGTCGCGCAAAGACATAACATGGCTTCTGGCGAAAGTGAATGCATTGGGAACAATCTGCATGAAGTCTCTTTGAGTGGCACGCTTTGACCGAAGTCTTGCCCCACAGCGGTCAGCCCTGATTGATCCTGTGGCGGTTTAAGACAACAGTTTGGCTGCCGGATGCAAAGACCGGGCCGAGGTTGCGCATCAAAGGTTAATGCAGCGCCCGGGTTGCAAGCAAACTGTCCACCAGACAGCATTAATTTTTCCTCAACGCAGCGAAACTTGCCGGCGTGTGCCGCAGCGGCGTCACTTTCACTTTGACCCCGATCAGGAGAAATGAGATGGGCGACAGTTTTCAAAGCTATGCCAAGGGGTTACAAAGCCCCGCCGACCGCCATTTTGCGATCTTGCCGTCTGATTCGGTTGATATCGTGCCGCGCCCCCGCGCGCTGTATTGTCAGACAGCGGGAAACCTGCGGTTGCGTGATAGCGTGGGCACCGAATTGACCTATGCCGTCGTCACGGGCCAGACGCTGCCGTTTCGCGCCGCCCGCGTGATGCTGACTGGCACCACCGCAACCGTATTCGGGTGGGATTGATGATCGGGCTTGGCCTTGGGCTTGGCCCGGTTCTGCGCCCGGTTCAAAACAGCGCACAGGCGCCGTTTCATGTGGCCCTCTATGGCGACAGCTTCGGCCAGCGCGGGCAGGACATTACCGGCGTGCCCAATAGCGTTGATACCGGCACCGTTGATCCACAATTGCTGAAATGGGCGACCGACCTGACCACTCCGGTCGGTGGCGTGCAATGGGGGATGTCGCCCTGGCTGGATGCGCTGTCAGGGGGCAAGTTTACCGCACCCTATCAGATCAACCACGCCATCGGCGGCTTTAATACCGGCCAGTTGGCCCGGTTTGACGGCGCAGATCCGACGCCTTGGTATCTGGCGGATTTTACGGCGTTTCTGGCGGGTCAATCTGGAACGGTTTTCGCCGCCGACGCCGTGATTTATCAGGCGGGCACCAATGATGGGGTCACCACTTTTGCGGCTGCCTCAAGCTATGCCAATATTCTGAAATCCTGCCAAAGGATCACAGCGCCGGGCATTCCGGTGTTCTTGTCCACGATCCTGCCGCGCGGTAATGCCGCCAACCCCGGATCGCGGCTGTCCACTGACCGGCTTGCGGTTGTGGATGCGCTGAACGCGCTGCTGGTCAGCAATCTGGCGGCCGAACCCACGCTGAAGGGACAGGTCAGGGTGATTGACCCAAGGGTCAGCTTTCGCGACGGGGCCGGGCAGTCCAATGACATTCTGGACGCGTTGGTCTATGACGGTCTGCATCTGTCTGTCACCGGCTGTCGGATGTTGGCGCAGGCCTATCTGGCCGCGATGAACGCCTATTTCACCGCCACAGTGACCGGCCATCTGCCGACCGGGGCCACGTATATCGCGAATGGGATGATGTCCGGCACTGCGGGCACCGTCACCCGGATCGGCAATGCCTCATCCAATTCCGGCTTTACGATCAGCGGCACCGCTCCGGATGGCTGGACCGTGACCACCACTCTGAACGGCGGCGCATCGGCCTGGAATGGGACCAGTCCGAACAATGTGACCGGCACTGTGACGGTGGGGGCCGAAGCGGCAACTGTGGGCACTGCGCTGGTCATCGTCGCTGCCTGCAATGCAGGCGGCCTGACCAACGCCAATACCCGCGCGATCGAGGCGAAATGTGCTGTCACCTTGCCTGCCACCTCGGTTCTGGCGGTGGGCGAGTTTTTCCGCGGCATCGTGGTGGTTGAACTGTCGGCCCATGCCGGGTGTCGTGGTGTTTCGGCGGAATTGCGGGTTACCGAACCTGATGCCGTGTTGCGGGTCAAACGGTCAAACGGGCCAGCCCCGAATGGCACAGTGAACATGACGCTGGATGCCACCACCTATGTTGGGGCGGGCCGGTTGGTGCTGCAAACCCCGCCCTGTATCCGCAAGGCCGGGGCATATGGCCTGATTGAGTTTGCGGTGTTTGTATATTTTGCCGGACAGGCCAACCCGGCCAATGCAAGGGTCAAGATCTGTCAGGCCGGGGTGATCAAGGCCCTGTAGCGCCACCTTACCACCCAGAGTTTGGGCCGGACGTTCAACCCGAACTGTCCGGCCTTTGCTTTGGTGCTGCGGGTCCATTCGCAACACCGCGCACTTGATCAGCACCGAGGTTCAGGCCACAGTTGCCCGAACCAAGCGGAGGATGCGATGGCCCAGCATGATTTGCAGGACTACCTGTTTGACCTGAATGGCTATCTGATCATTGAAGGTGCGCTTGACCCCACCCATCTGGCCGCTTTGAACGCCGCCTTTGATGCCTTTCCCGATATCGGGTTCAAGGAGTGGTGGGGCGATGTGCAGCGGCTGGATAATAATGCCAAGGCCGGGCTGGAGCTGCAGAACATCGTCCATGCCGGCAAGCCGTTCGAGGACCTGATCGATCATCCTGCATGGATAGACCGGATGCGCCGCTATTGTGGCGAGGATCAGACCTGGATTCCGGGGCTGTTCATTGACGAATGTTTCGCGTCGATCCGCCGCACCGGCGGGTACTTTCCGATGCATTCGGGCGGGCAGGATCATGCGATCCGCAATCAATATGGCTATACCGATGGCCGCTGGCAGTGCGGGCAGGTGAATATTCTGGTCGCCTTGACCGATATCGGCCCCGGTGATGGTGGCACAAGGGTCATCCCCGGCAGTCACAAAAGCAATTTCGCCCATCCGGTGTTTGCCCAGTCGTATCAGGACCGCTGCAAGTTGGATGACGAGGTAGTCGAAGGCTCCATCGAGGTGCATCTGAAGGCCGGATCGGCCCTGCTGTTTGCCGACGCGATTTCGCATGGCGCAACCCGCCGCACGACGCCGGGCGAACGCCGGGCGGTGATTTATCGCTATGGGCCGGGCTGGGGGAATACCCGCTATGGCTATCGCTATTCGCAGGAGCTGCTGGACCGCGTCACCCCGGCACAACGGGTGATATTGCAGCCGGTCCTGCCCCGTGCGCCGGGATCAACCTTGGGCGTGCAACGGAACTGATCCGGGTCAAGCCTTGCCCAACTCGGCGAAATAAAGCGTGGTGTCGCGGTATGTGCCAATCTCACGTACTGCCGCAACCTCGGACATTTTGGCGATATGATCTTTGATCCCGGACGAATCGAAGGAAATCCCAGAGCCTTGGATCGCCTGACTGTGGATCGAAAAGATCACCCCTTTGCGGGCCACCCGCACAAGGTCATCGGCCAAGGCTTGTGCCGCCATGGTCGTCGGCTGGTGGATCAGCACATCAATGCGGCTGGTATAATCAAAGCTGCCAGAGTCGCATTGGTCGATGGTCCGGTTGGCAAAGCTCCAGTC
>JANOMH010000458.1:0-4631 GCA_031420215.1 Rhodobacterales bacterium
CGGCGGCGATGCACATCGCGGGGCAGCAGGCCGGCGCGCAGTTTCGCGCCCAAGGTGGCCCGCGCGCCCGCCCAATCGCCGCCCTCGGCTTGCAAGCGTAGCAGGATATCCTGGGTTTCGGCATGCCTGGGCTTCAGCTCAAACGCCTTTTCGGCCAGCTTCAACGCAGTCTTATTGTCCCCATCTGCCAGTCGCTGTTTCATGATCCCACGCACGCCAACAAAGCGGGTGCGGTCATCCTGCAGTAACACGCGATAGGTATCCTCGGCCTTTTTCCGGTCGCCTGCCATTTCGGCAGCCTGCGCCATCAGCAGATTGGTCAGGTCCGGGCGCTCCAGAAACCGCTCGGCCTTGCCGGCCTTTGCCATGGCCAGATGCCCCTCGCCACTGGCAAGCGCCATCATGCCTTCGGACAGGGCCTCGAACCCTTTACGCTCGCGGTTGCGGCTGAAATAGCGGGAAATCGCGGTTTCATCGCCGTTCAGGAACTTGAACCCTGCTATCAGCAGCCCAGCCGCATAGGTCGCGATCCAGACGGCAAGCACCAATGCGGCCAGACCGATGGCCAGTTCCAGCGGGCTTAGGGTCAGTTCATAGCCGGCGACGGTCACTTCGGCCCCGCCCGACACCTCCATCAATCGAGCCGCCGCAAAGGTCAGGGCAGTCACCGCAACGACAAATGCCAGGATTTTAAGCAGGGACCAGATCATATACGCCTCAGTTTTGGGTCAGAATTTCGGACAGGCCCTCAACCGTGGCAAGCGCCGCAGTGCGGGTTTCGGCGGCACTAATCCAGCCGGACATTTCGGCGCGGACAACTTCCGGCAGACTTGCCACCTCGGCAAGGGCATCCGACAGGCGGTTCTGGCGCAAATCCTCTTCGGCCCGCGACAGGATCGCATCTGCGGTTGTGCCCTCTTGCGGGGTAACTGACCGGACATCGAATTGGTTGCGCAGAAACGCGGCAATGCCACCGCCGTCCTCACCTGCCAACCCTTCGCTGCGGGCAACGGCCAATGCGGCGCGGGCGGCATCGGGGAAATCGGTTTGCAGGGCCAGCATCGTCGGCACGCCGTCGGTTGCCAGCGCCGTCAGTGTTTCGGGCACCGGGGTAGCAGCAGCCAGATCGGCCAAAGCTGCGTCAAACGGCGTGCCTGCGTCTAGTGCGGCCTGCACCCGCGCCAAAGCTGCGCGAGCGGTCACTGCCGCCACAGACTCGGTCGCGGTTTGTTCAATCGAGGCGGCTTCGATCCTAGTCTGATCTAACTGAGCCGTGGCGGCATCAGCCAATTCCTGCATCCGGGCCTGTTGTGCAGTGACTTCGGCGCGCAGGTTCTGCAACTCGGCCTCCCAGGCGACTATGGCCGTTTCGGACAACGTGCCGTCGGCATTGGGGGTCCGTTCGACCTCTGACAGCCGCGTCTCAAGCGCAGCCAGCGCCGTCGCGGCCTCGGCCTGCCTGGCATTAATGGCCCCCTGCATTTCGCCCAACCGCGCAAGCAGCGGAGACAAGTCGACCGGGGCGGGCAGGGCAGAGAGCTGCGCCTCCAGCGCGGTGATCCGGTCGGTCTGGGTCACAATCAGCGGGGTCAGATCGGCAGGCCGGGGTTGCTGGCCAAAGTAGGCCGCCGCATAGCCCAATGCAGCCGCAACAATACCACCAAAGAAAACCGGGCCAAACCCAACCTTGTGCGTCGTCAGTTCAGGTCGCGGAATCGCTGTCGGGGGCGGCGCTGGGTCGGGCTTGCCGTGGTGGAGCGGTTCTGGCCTGGGCAACCGATCCTGCTCAAATTCCGGCTCTGGCAGCTCTGCCAATTCCGGCTCTGGCTCGGGCATGGGCATCGGCTCTGCCTGAGGCAGGCCAGTGGTCAGTTCTGCCCCTACCTCGGCTGCGTGCGCCTCAGTCTCGCCGGGGGTCTCGATTTCGTTGGTGCTGGACTTTACGGATCTCGCCACCATGCTCCCCCTTACAACTCTCTGGGTCTTTCCAGAACCCTAGCCCGGCTGCACCGCCCCCTCAAGGACTGCTCAGCCGCTTGTCACCGCGCTCAGACTGGCGCGCACTGCCCGGACCATCGCCATTGCATCGGGGCTTTCCGCCCGCAGCATGCTTTGGGGGCGCAAACCCCTGGCCAGTTCCGCCACCGCCGCACTGATCAGAACCACATGCAATGGTGCCGTGAATGGACCAGCTTCTGCCAACATAGTCACTGTTCTTGGCGAAAACAGAGGCAAGATCACTGGTCTGTCGCCTGCAAGCACATCAACCGCTTGGGGTGACAATGGCAAGCTCTGCTGTCGATAGCCGACCAACTCCTGCGTTGGCACACCGGCGGCATTCAGCCGCTCGGCCACATTGCCGCGCACATGCTCGCCCCGGATATGCAGCAGCGGGCCGGTTTCATGATGCGACAGAATCAGGGCGATCAACGCCTTTGCATCGCCATACGCGCAAACCGGCGCAAATCCTGCTTCGCGGGCGGCCTCGGCAGTGCGCTCTCCGACACAATAGGCGCGGGCAGGCAGGCCGGCGATCCGCCCCGCTGCCCGCGCCCCATTCTCGGAGCTGAGGATTATCCCGGTCAGTCCCGCCCCGACCGGCCCCGGATTAAGCAAATCAATCCGCAGTAGCGGCGTAATCAGGGTCTGGACCGGCAAATCAAGCTGCGCCAAAAACCGCCGCGCCGCAGCTTCGGGCCGGGTCAACACCAGAATCGGGGCAAGCTGGGGGTGTGGCATTGTCTGCATTTGAACCAAGTGTTACCGCAGGGGGGAACAGGCGCAACCGGAACCCGCATGACCCTGACCCTTCTTGGAATTGAAAGCAGTTGCGACGATACTGCAGCGGCCGTGGTGCGGCAGGGGGACGGGCGGGCGCAAATCCTGTCCAGCATCGTTCACGGCCAGACCTTGCTCCATGCCGATTTCGGCGGGGTGGTGCCGGAAATCGCTGCCCGCGCCCATGCCGAACGGCTGGATCATTGCATCGAGGAGGCGATGGCGCAGGCGGGCGTTGGGTTCGCTGATCTGGATGGGATCGCGGTCACCGCCGGGCCGGGGCTGATCGGCGGGGTGCTGTCCGGGGTGATGTGCGCCAAGGGGCTGGCTGCGGCCACCGGTCTGCCGCTGATCGGGGTGAACCATCTGGCCGGGCATGCGCTGACCCCACGTCTGACCGATGGCACGCCGTTCCCCTACCTGATGTTGCTGGTGTCCGGCGGGCATTGCCAGTTCCTGCTGGTCAACGGCCCCGACAATTACCACCGGCTCGGCGGCAGTATCGACGATGCGCCGGGCGAGGCTTTTGACAAAACCGCGCGGCTGATCGGGCTGCCCCAACCCGGCGGGCCGCAGGTCGAACGGGCGGCTTTGACAGGCGATCCGAAACGGTTTGCCCTGCCCCGCCCGCTGCTCGACCGGCCCGGCTGCGATATGTCGTTTTCCGGCCTGAAAACCGCCCTTCTGCGCGCCCGCGACGGGGTAGTCACCGCCCATGGCGGGCTAACTGCCCAGGACCAATCTGACCTTGCCGCCGGATTTCAGGCCGCCGTGGTGGATATCCTGACCGAAAAATCCCGCCGCGCCTTGGCGCTGTATCTGGACCAGTGCCCGGCACACCGCTGTTTTGCTGTGGCCGGTGGGGTCGCGGCAAATGGACCGATCCGGGCGGCACTGCAGGGGCTTTGTGCCAAGTCAGACACTGCTTTCCTCGCTCCACCGCTCGCGCTTTGCACCGACAATGCTGCGATGATCGCCTATGCTGGAATCGAAAAGCTACGGCTTGGCCTGACAGATGACATGACCCTGTCCGCCCGGCCGCGCTGGCCTCTGGATACACAAAGCCCTTCGCTGCTGGGTTCTGGCAAGAAGGGGGCCAAAGCATGAGGATTGCCATCGCCGGGGCCGGGGCGTTTGGGACAGCCTTGGCCATCGCACTGGCCGACAAAGGACAAGTGAGCCTTTGGGCGCGGGATGAAACCGCGACAGCGACAATGCTGGCGACACGGGCAAACCCGCGCCTGCCGGATGCAACGTTGCCGGAAAACATCGCCATTTCTGCCAATTTAGACACTGTTGATACCGCTGACGTCATTTTGTTGGCCATGCCCTCACAGGCCCTCGGCGGGTTCCTGTCCGACCATGCCGCACGGCTGACCAACAAACTGCTGGTCGCCTGCAGCAAAGGGATCGACATCGCCACTCTGACCGGCCCCACGGGGACCATTCGCCAGCACATTCCCAGCGCCACTGCCGCCATTCTGACCGGCCCCAGCTTTGCCGCTGATATCGCGCGCGGGCTGCCCACAGCGCTGACATTGGCCTGCGCTGATGACACTGCGGGGAAATTACTGCAATCCGCCCTGTCGACGCAAACCCTGCGGCTCTACCGGACCACCGACACGACCGGGGCCGAATTGGGCGGGGCGCTGAAAAACGTCATTGCCATTGCCTGCGGCGCAGTGATCGGGGCGGGCCTGGGGGATAGCGCGAGGGCGGCGCTGATGACACGCGGTTTTGCGGAAATGCAGCGGCTTGCCGCAGCTTTGGGGGCGGACCCCGACACTCTGGTCGGGCTGTCGGGGCTTGGCGATCTGGTCCTGACCTGCTCCTCGGCGCAATCGCGCAACTAC
>JANOMH010000459.1:0-2690 GCA_031420215.1 Rhodobacterales bacterium
ACCGTAGGGTGGGTGAAACCCACGCGTGAAAGGGGTGAAACCCACGCGCCCCGTCAATTCATCGGCGCGCCACCCTGTTCCTTACGTCTGGCGACAAAGGCAGCCAAAGCCTCGTCAACCGCAGGGTCAAGGCCGGGGTCCTGATGGTCGGCAAGCAATTGCTTCCAGACCTGGTTCGCCCGGGTCCGCGTATCCACCGATCCGCGTTCCAGCCATTGCGGATGGTTGTCCCAATTGGTGAGCAGCGGGGTGTAGAACGCTGTCTCATAACGCTCCATCGTATGGGCTGCCCCAAAGAAATGTCCGCCGGGGCCGACCTCATTTATGGCATCAAAGGCAAGTGTTGCCCCGGTGATGTCGAGGGGTTGCAGATAGGCGTCGAACATCTGCAACATTTCCGCATCCAGAATCAGCTTCTCGAAACTGGCGGTCAGCCCGCCATGCATCCAGCCTGCCGCATGGTTCAGCAGATGCGCGCCCCCCAGCATTGCCCCCCAGATGGACATTTGCGATTCGTAAGCTGCCTGCGCATCAACCTCGTTCGCCGCCGTGACATTGGACGACCGGAACGGAACGCCGATATGCCGGGCCAGTTGTCCGGTGGCCTGTGCAGCCTTGGTATATTCCGGCGTGCCAAAGGCGGGGGCCCCTGACCGCATATCGACGTTGCTGGTGAACCCGCCATACATCACCGGCACGCCGGGCCGCACGATCTGGGTCAGCACGATCCCGGCCAAGGCTTCGGCATGCTGCTGGACCAGCGCCCCGGCGATGGTCACCGGGGCCATGGCACCGGACAGGGTAAAGGGGGTGATCGCCAGCACCTGTCCGTGGGAGGCGAGCGCAATCAACCCTTCGGCCATGGGCACGTCGAGCTGCAGCGGCGAGTTGGTGTTGATGATGCCCAAAAGCGTGGGCCTGTCGCGCAACCCCTCGGGCGTGGTCCCAAGCATGATTGCCGCCATTTCGATGCCGTCCATGGTGCGGGCAAAGCCCAGCGTCTGGGTCTGCCAGCTTTTGTCCAAGATCCGGATTTGGGCGTGATAGATGTCCAGATGCCGGGAGTTGGCGGGCAAGTCGAGCGGTTCAAACGGCCCGCCGCCTTCTTGGTGCAACACATTCAGCGACTGGATCAGCCGCAGGTAATCCTGCATCTCGGCGAAAGTCCCATCCCGCCGCCCGCGGTCATTGTCCATCACATAGGCGGGGCCCCCGACAGCGGCATAGATGCAATCTTGGCCTCCAACTTTAAGCGATTTCAGCGGGTTACGTGCCTCAAGCGCAAAGGTTTCCGGCACGGTTTTCAGCCGTTCCATCACCAGTGCAGGGTCAAGGCGCACCATGTCGCCCTGCACCTGTCCCCCGGCTTGTTGATAAAGTTCGCGGGCCGGCGGGTGCAGCACACGCATCCCGATCTCGGCCAGAACCCGCAAAGCAGCCTGATGGATCGCCGCGACCTGATCGTCACTGATCACCCGGACCGGGTCATACAGGCGCGGTGTCTGGGCAAAGGGCCGTTGGGCCAAACCGCCCGTCACGCGGGTTGCGCGGGCGCGGGGCCGGCTCATGTGGTGGTGTCGGAAAAGACGACAGGTCTGTCGCGTCGGACGACACTGGTGTCACGGGCCAAAGACTGGGCGGTTTTGTGGGCCTGATAAACTGCGTGGGCGATAGCCCCCGGCGCATTGGCGTCGCCGGTCAGGTGCAGGGATCTGATCCCGGCCCCGCACCGGTCCAGGGCCTCAAGAGATTGATGCAGGACCGATCCCCCGGCCCTTTGGCCGACAATGACCAATGACCGGGCCAGGATTTGCCGGGCTTCGCCGCTGAAGATATGGGCCAGTGACAGGGTATCCCCGTCAAACCCGGTGACGATTTCAGAGGTCCGCAGCGCAATGTTGCGCCGGGCCAGCGCCATGTGAATTTGCGGTTGTTCATTGGTCATAAACGACCAGGCCGATGCCACACCGCCGGTGGTGACATAGGTCACAGCGCAGCCTTTGGCGGCCAGATCCTCGGCCACCGCCGTGCCCAGATAGTAGTTGTCAAAGTCGAATACGGTGACCGGCCCCTCGGGGATCAGTCCCGCAGCCAGATCGTCGGGGGTATAAATGCGCGGGCCGCTGATCGGGCCGGTGGGCAGTTCGTTGGCGCCGCACAGGTTGGTCAGCCAGCGCGCACCAGTCGCCACGACCACATGATCCGCCCCGACATCCAGCACGTCCTGCGCGGTCATCGGGCTTTCTGGATAGAGCGTGACATTGCCCAAATGCCGCAGTTGGCCCAGCCGGTAGTCCGCCACCCGCATCCAAGTGCCCATGCCGGGCAAAGCGGTTTCAAACAGCAGCCGCCCGCCGAAATCCCGGCGCTTTTCGGCCAATGACACCTGAAATCCCCGCCGCCCGAGGGTCAAAGCCGCCTCTAGCCCCGCAGGTCCGCCGCCGACAATCAGGACCGATCCGGCGCCATCGCGGGTCACTTTTTCCGGGTGCCAACCGCGCCGCCATTCTTCGCCCGCCGTCGGGTTTTGCGTGCAGCGCACCCAGGTGCCATCATGCCAGGATGAAATGCAGATATTGCAGCCGATACATTCGCGAATATCCGCCTCGCGTCCTTCGTTGATTTTATTGGGTAAAAATGGGTCGGCGATGCTGGGTCGCGCCCCGCCGATCAGATCCAGCACGCCGCGC
>JANOMH010000460.1:0-3208 GCA_031420215.1 Rhodobacterales bacterium
ACCCCCACGGTGATGGAGGATGCGGCCTATTGGATGAACGTCGATCAATATATCGGCGGGGTCGAACACGCGATCCTGCACCTGCTCTATTCGCGGTTCTTCGCCCGGGCGATGCAGATCACCGGGCATTTGCCCGTCAGCGCCATTGAACCCTTTGATGCCCTGTTCACTCAAGGCATGGTGACGCATGAGATTTATCAGACCCGCGACGAAGCCGGGCGTCCGGTCTATCACTTCCCCGAAGATGTCACAGCCGGCGCACTGACGTCCACCGGGCAAAAGGTCGACATCATCCCCTCCGCCAAAATGTCCAAATCCAAGAAGAACGTCGTCGACCCGATGCACATCATCGCGGCCTACGGGGCCGATACCGCCCGCTGGTTCGTGCTGTCCGACAGCCCGCCGGAACGCGATGTGGAATGGACCGCATCGGGGGCTGATGCCGCTGAAAAACACCTGGCCCGGGTCTGGCGGATTGCGACCGAAGTGGCAGAGATGGCCGACACGGGGCCGCAGGCAGCGGATGCTGACCTGTTGCGGATCACCCACAAGACCATCCACGAGGTCACGCTGGGCGTCGAATCCTTTGGCTTCAATGCGGCTATCGCCAGGCTTTACGGCTTTACCACCGCTCTGTCCAAATCCAGCGCCAGTGTGACCGGCAAAAAGCAGGCCATGCGCACCCTCGCGCAACTGATGTCACCGATGACGCCACATCTGTCCGAAGAAATCTGGGCGTTGCTGGGCGGCACCGGGCTGATCGCCAACGCCCCCTGGCCGGTGGCCGACCCCGCCCTGCTGGTCGACGACACCATCACCCTGCCGATCCAGATCAACGGTAAACGGCGCGGCGAAATCACCGTGCCGCGGGATATGGCCACCGCCGAAATCGAAGCGCTGACCATGGCCCATGCGGATGTGATCAAGGCGCTGGACGGGGCCGCCCCGAAAAAGCTGATCGTGGTGCCGGGGCGGATCGTCAATGTGGTGGTCTGACCGCCGGGCCATACTTTTGGCCCTCACAGCCCTTGCCGGCTGCGGCTTTGCCCCGGTCTATGCGCCGGGCAGCACAGCCAGCCAGTTACGCGACCAGACAGCCATTACCGCCCCCGAAACCGTCGAAGGCTACCGCCTGTTGCAAGCCCTGCGCGACCGCTTGGGCGATAGCAGCAGCCCGGCCTATGCCCTGCAGGTCACGCTGAGCATATCTGAGGTTGCCGCCGCCACCACCGCCCAAGGCAGCACCACGCGCTATACCCTGCCCGGCACAGCGACCTACAGCCTGACCACTCTGGCGGGAACAGCGTTGGCCCAAGGCACTGTCGACAACTTCACCAGCTATTCCGCCACTGGCACCACCGTGGCCACCAGCGCCGCGCAAACCGACGCGCGGGCGCGGCTGACGCAGATTCTGGCCGACCAGATCGTGACGCGCCTGTCGGTCGCCGACCTGTCCCCATGAAGTTATCTGGCCGCGAAGCCGCTGCGGTGTTTCGCAAACCTGACCCAGCGGGCACCGGCCTGCTGATCTATGGCGAAGATACGATGCGGGTCGCCCTGCGCCGGGCCGAGGTTATCGCCGCCCTGATTGGCCCCCAGGGTGAGGGCGAAATGCGCCTGACCCGCATCGCCGCCGCCGATTTGCGCAAGGATGCCGCCGCCCTAAATGATGCGATCAAGGCCAGCGGTTTCTTCCCCGGCCCTCGCGTCGTGCTGGTCGAGGAGGCCACCGACGGGCTGGCCGACACCATCGGCCACGGCCTGACCGACTGGCGGGCGGGCGACGCCCAGATCATCGTGACCGCCGGGGCGCTGGCCACCAAATCCGCCCTGCGCAAGCTGTTCGAAAGCCACCGGACCGCCCATGCGATTGGTCTGTATGATGAACCGCCGTCAGATACCGAGATTGACGACCTGCTGGCCACCGCGGGCCTGCGCAAAATCAACCGGGATGCACGGGGGGCCATCGGGGCCCTGGCGCGGCTGCTGTCGCCCGGCGATTTTCGCCAAACGGTGGAAAAGCTGGGGCTGTATATGTATGGCGCAATCGCCGAACTGACCCCCGATGACGTGGCCGCCTGCGCCCCACAGTCGAGCGAGGCCGATACCGACGATCTGGTCGCCATCGTGGCCGACGGGCGCACCGCTGATATCGCGCCCATTCTGCGGCGGTTGTATGCCCAAGGGGTCAGCCCGGTGACCTTGTCGATCATGACGATGCGGCATTTCCGGGCGCTGCATACCGTGACCTGCGATCCGGGTGGCCCGGCCTCTGGCATCGGGCGGCTGCGCCCACCGGTGTTCGGGCCGCGCCGCGATGCGGTGATCCGGCAGGCGGGGGCCTGGGGGCGGGACCGGTTGGAAAAGGGGCTGGTGGTGTTGATCGACACCGACTTGCAGCTGCGGTCTACCAGCAAAGCGCCGCAGAATGCGTTGGTCGAGCGGGCGCTGATCCGGCTGGCGATGATGGCGCGCAGCAAAGGCTGAGGGCCCAAATGCAAAAAGGCGGACCAAAAGGCCCGCCTGTTCGCATCGATCCGATCCGAGGACCGGAAGGAATTAGGAATTGTCGCTCGAAGCGAGAGCGATCAGCAGAACAACAGCTGCGATCGGCAGGATGATGCCCCAGCTGGAACGAGCAACAACAGGCTCGACCACAACGACGGGTGCTTCGATAACTTCAGCAGCGAAACCACCAGCGAAAGCGGCACCACCAATGGTGGATGCGATCAGGGCGGAAGCAGCGAGGGTCTTGATCAGGCGCATGTCTTTACTCCAGTTGATAAACAAAGCGTTAGTTCGGCTATAGCTTCTTTGATGTAGGAACTCAAGGCGGTTGTCTTATTCTTTCCACACCCGGACCGCATTCAAAAGCGATTTGAGCGCAAATATGCAACAGTCTGCGATACGAACTGGCGCGACTGCAGGATCTCACCTGCCCCGTCCAGCCAATAAATATTGGTGAAAACCAACTTTGGGCTGCTACAGGTCTCTTCATACTTGGCAAGTTCCGGCTGACGCAATCCCAGGTCAACCACTTCGCGGCCTTGTGCGGCAATTTCGCACGCGAATCGCACAGTTTCGATCCGGTCAAAGTCGTCAAGGAAATCAACGGCCCGCTGCGCCTGCCCGCCGCCTTGGGCCAACATCGCCCTGACTTGCCCGGTGTCAGAGGCCATCAGATCACTGCCCAGCCCGCGTGTGGCCA
>JANOMH010000461.1:0-1516 GCA_031420215.1 Rhodobacterales bacterium
AGCAAGACCGGCGCTGACAAACAGTGCAGTGGTGGCCAGCCCGGCACTGATCTGCGCGGCGGTGACGGTGATGGTGGGCAGGTCATCGCCAATGCCCCCCTGTTCGAACACGGCGCGGGCCGTGGCTTCGGCGGCGGCGGCCGCGTCGGAACCATGGAGCAGTGTGGTCACCTGATTGGCCAATATGATCTTGGCCGCATTGATTTCAGTCCCGCCCAGCGCACCCAGCCGCGCGCATTCATCGACCGGCAATTCGGTGAACATCTTCAGGAACTTGCCCACATCCGCATCGGCCACATTGCGCCACCACTGCCAGAAATTGAACGGAGCCATCATGTCGTCATTCAGCCAGACTGCGCCGTCCACCGATTTGCCCATCTTTTTGCCGTCGGACCTTGTGACCAGCGGCGTGGTCAGGCCGAACGCCTCGGTTGACTGCACCCGGCGGATCAGATCGGTTCCCGAGACTATATTGCCCCATTGGTCCGATCCGCCCATCTGCAAGACAGTTCCATAGCGGCGATTCAATTCCAGAAAATCATAGGCCTGCAGCAGCATGTAGTTGAATTCAATGAAGGACAGCGACTGCTCGCGGTCCAACCGGGATTTGACGCTTTCAAATCCGAGCATCCGGTTGATGGTGAAATGGCGGCCAATGTCGCGCAGGAACGGGACATAGCGCAATTCATCCAGCCAGTCGGCGTTGTTCGGGATCAGCGCATCGCGCGGCCCGTCACCATAAGCGACATAACGGGCAAAGACTTTGCGGATGCTTACGGCATTCTCGTTGATCTGCTCGACCGAAATGATTTTGCGCATCTCGTCCTTGCCGGATGGATCGCCGACTTTCGTGGTCCCGCCGCCCATCAGGGTGATCGGGCGATGGCCGGTCTTTTGCAGCCAGCGCAGCAACATGATCTGCACGAGGTTCCCGATATGCAGCGAGCTCGCGGTCAGGTCGTAACCGATATAGCCAGTGACGACATGGTCATACAACTGATCATCCAGCGCCTGCAGATCGGTGCAATCGGCCAGAAAACCGCGCTGGGTGATCTCGGTCAGGAACTCTGATTTCGGATGGTAGGTCATGCTCTTGCCCCTTACGCGCAGTTGCCGCAGTCTATAGGACGGGCAGGGGATAAGGGGCAAGCAGATGTTAAAGGGCAGACGGTTGCGGGTCTTGGGCGCGATGTCCGGCACGTCGCTGGACGGGGTCGATGCGGCGGTGATCGAAACTGACGGCGTCTCGGTATTCGAGTTTGGCGAAAGCGTCTATCGGCCCTATAGCCCCGTCGAACAGGCCGTCTTGCGGGCTGGACTGGGCCAGTGGCATGGACCGCTGATTGATGCAGCGGCCCAGGTGGTCGAGGTCGCCCATGCAGAATTGCTGAGCACCTTCACCGATATTGATCTGATCGGCTTTCATGGCCAGACCCTTGCGCATGACCCGCAGGGCCTCGGCACGTTGCAAGTCGGCGACGGGGCCTGGCTGGCCAATACCCTGCGCACCCCGGTG
>JANOMH010000462.1:0-4047 GCA_031420215.1 Rhodobacterales bacterium
ATGACATCTACATTGTCGATCAGGACGAGGTCATTCAGGAAGCTGTGGGCACAGGCACCGCCGACCGGGTCCGGGTGCTGCTCAGCTATGTGCTGTCCGCTGGCCCGGATATCGAGTTTCTGGAAACCGCCGATGCGCTGGGGATCACCGCGATCAACCTGACCGCCAATGCCGTGGTCCAGATCATCACTGGCAATGCCGGCGCGAACCGGCTGGATGGACGGGGCGGCGCTGACAAGCTGAACGGCTTGGCCGGGACCGATACATTCGTGTTCAGCACCGCCCTTGCGGTCACGAATGTCGATACCATCGGCGACTATGTTGTGGCCGATGACAAGATCAAGCTGAAGTACGCGGTTTTTTGACCGGCCTGCTGAACGGCGCACTCAATCCCCACCGCTTTTGCGATCAACACCACCGGGTTGGCGGGCGATGCCAGTGACCGGATCATCTATGAATCCGATACGGTTTTTCTGTTCTTTGACGCCGATGGGTTCGGGGGGGCGGCGGGGATCAAATTCGCTGTGCTGACTGCCGGGCTGGCCATGGTGTCACCTGAGTTTGTTATGGTGTGAGGCAGTGTCGAGTTCAGTGCTTGTTTGGCGTTGTCAGCCCTATTGCCAAGGCCTAGGGTCGCCAACAACAATCCTAAGAGAGCGCGTGAACATGGACCGGATGGCAAGAATACTCAGGGGTTTGGACAAAACCATGCTCGGCCTGGAAATCGCGCCATGGTTTGCCCCGATTGCTCCCAAATCCACCGGCTACAACGTGCGCGTCCTGGACGTGTTCGACCGACCGACGCTTTTGGCCCGTGCCAAGCTGGACCCGGACCTGGTGAATCGCGACATGAGCCTCGTGGAAGAAGTCGATTTTGTTGGCAGTGCCACGGAAATCGGAGCAATCATACCGGAAAAAGACCTCGGAACATTCGACTACATAGTCAGCTCGCATAACTTTGAGCATTTGGCTAATCCAATCAAGTTCCTGCAAGGCTGTGCCAAGGTCTTAAAACCCGGCGGGCTGTTGTCAATTGTCGTGCCGGACCGGCGAGGCTGTTTCGACTATTTTCGCCCCAACACCCAGCTTGGTGACTGGCTGGATGCCTATGCGACCAACCGGGACCGGCCATTGCCCAGGCAAGTCTTTGATCTGAAAAGCAACTTGTCATACTTTCAGGACGGTCCTCGCAAGCTTGGCGCCTTTTCCGTCGGAGAAACGCGGTCGTCTGTGATGCTGTCAGGCAATTTGGCTGAGGCCTACAAAAAGTACTATCTTGATCCGCTCGAAGATGGGTATCACGATGCCCATTGCACAGTCATGACACCGGCATCGTTGGAAATGCTGCTAACGGAGACCCAATATCTGGGTTTTGTCGATTTCACGATTGAAGAAGTTTCAGCAACTGTCGGCTGCGAGATTTTCGTCCGCCTACGGTTTGGCCAAAGCGGGCAAAAGCCGACCGAGGAAGAGTTTCACAAACAACGGCAAGCTTTGCAACATCGTGTTCTGCAAGACTATGTCCTGCAACTCATCCCGGTACGGTCCGACAGCAAACGCTTGTTCAAAACGACTCCGCTGACCCGCAAAATCCGTGGCTTTGGCCGCTATCTGCGGGGCAAGCCGGATCACTGACCGCCCTTAGAAATCTGCCTTCACTCCCGGCAGGTTCAGTGCCTTGATCAGTTCGCGCAGCTCTTGCCGGGCGGCGATGTTGGAAATGTTCATCCCCTGCACCCCGATGTCACGCAGATCAAGCAGGGTCAGCCCACGCGGGAACAATTCGCGAAAAATCACCCGTTCGTGAAAGCCGGGGGCGACGCGGAACCCGATCCGTTTCGACAATTTGGCGACGGCAGCCTCCATCTTGTGCTTGTTGACCATGTTCTGCGCGCCCATCCGGTTGCGGGCGACGATCCAGTCGATTGGCTCCAACCCGGCCTGCGTGCGCAATTGGCGCGCATTCCAGACCATTTCGGAATAAACCGACGGCCCCAGAATGGTTTCACCATCAATGTCGATATGAGCCAGCAGGTCGAAATCAATAAAACTGTCGTTCAGTGGCGTGATCAGCGTATCGGCTAGCGAATGCGCAACCTGGGACAGGCGGGTATGCGATCCGGGGCAGTCAATCAGGATGAAATCGCTTTCCGATTCCAGACCGGCCACTGCGGCAGACAACCGGTGATCGTAGATATTCTCGCCCGGTGACAGGGTGGCCGGATCAATTTCAAGCAGTTCAACATAGCCCGGTGTTGGCAGGTCAATCCCCTCTGCCGCCATGTACTTCTTGCGGTTCTGGATGTATCGCCCCAGCGTTTTCTGCCGCAGGTCCAGGTCAAGCGTGCCGATCTTGTGCCCCATCCGGGCCAGCGCCGTCGCCACATGCATGGCCATGGTGGATTTGCCTGCGCCGCCCTTTTCGTTTCCGACTACGATGATATGTGCCACTATCTCGACCCCTTGTTATTGAACGCTTCTTAATGTCTGCAGGGCGCAAGGGGAAGCGACGCTACGCCATATGCTGCTGATTTGCTGTAAGGCCATTGACTTTAGATCACGCAAGGTCCATTTGCCCCCCTGACCGATAGCCGCTGCCGCGTGAGCAGGGTGCTTGCCCTTCGTGGGTTATGGCGCAAGGCTCCGTTTCATTTCTGGTTCCCACTTTCACGCAAGGGGCCGCGCCATGACGGCCTTTGGAACACCCGGTTCCATGTGGTCAGAGCAGGCAGGCGCAACCCTTCGACGCCACTGGTCCATTCCGGGCCGGGGCATAATTTTACATGCGGGCCTGAACCAAGGCCCCAAAAAGAACAGGATAATCCACTGATGGATTTCGATATGCTGGGCCTCGCGCCCCGCCTTGTTGCCGTACTCAAGGAACAAGGGATTACTGACCCCACGCCGATTCAGACCCAGGCGATTCCGCATGCGATGAACGGCCGTGATGTGATGGGTCTGGCCCAGACCGGGTCAGGCAAGACGGCGGCTTTTGGCCTGCCGATGGTTGACGCGCTGATCAAAAGCGGCGTTCGCCCGAACCCCCGCACCTGCAAAGCGCTGGTGCTGGCCCCGACCCGTGAACTGGCCAAACAGATCGCCGATAACCTTGAGGCGTTTACCGCCGGGACGCACCTGAAGGTCTGTCTGGTCGTCGGCGGCGCCGGCATCACCGGCCAGATCAAGAAGATGGAGCGCGGCGTCAGCCTGCTCGTCGCCACCCCCGGTCGTCTGATCGACCTGCTGGACCGGCGGGCGGTTGTCTTGTCCGAGACCAATTTCCTGGTGCTGGATGAGGCCGACCAGATGCTCGACCTCGGCTTCATCCACGCCCTGCGCCGGATCGCACCCTTGCTGCCGAAATCCCGCCAGACCATGCTGTTTTCGGCCACCATGCCAAAACAAATGGCCGAACTGGCCGCCGCGTTCCTGACCGATCCGGTTCGGGTCGAGGTGAACACACCCGGCAAACCGGTGGATAAGATCGAGCAATCGGTGCATTTCGTGGCGCAAAAGGCCAAGACCGATCTGCTGATCGAACTGTTGGACAAGCACCGCGACGAACTGGCGCTGGTCTTTGGCCGCACCAAACATGGCTGCGAAAAGCTGTATATCCAGCTGGAAAAAGCCGGTTTCGCCGCCGCATCCATTCATGGCAACAAAAGCCAGGGACAACGCGAGCGGGCAATCAATGATTTCCGCGCCGGGCGGACCCGGGTCCTCGTGGCGACTGATGTGGCCGCGCGTGGCATCGACATTCCGGGCGTGCGGCATGTGTATAATTACGATCTGCCCAATGTGCCCGAAAACTACGTCCACCGGATCGGCCGCACCGCGCGGGCCGGGGCTGATGGGGCCGCGATTGCGTTCTGTGCGCCGGATGAAATGGGCGAATTGAAAGACATCCAAAAGGCGATGAAGGCCACGATTCCAGTAGCTTCCGGTGCGCCGTGGGAAGGCGAAGATGCGCCACGCAAGCAGGCCAATTCCGGACAACGCCGGCGCTTTGGCGCTGGTGGCGGGGCCCCGGCGAACACCGGGTCAAAG
>JANOMH010000463.1:0-2094 GCA_031420215.1 Rhodobacterales bacterium
CGAGATCTTCCCGGCAAGCCCGGCGATCTGGTCCAGCAGAAGGTGCGCCAACTCGCGCACCGCCGCAGGCAGCATGCCGTCATCGCCGTCGATGATGGCCGCGAGGCGCCCGACATGCGCCGGGCCGGGGGGCGTCCACCCCATTGCTTACCCTTGCAATGGCTTTGGACATCCAACAACGACTGCCCAAACACGGGCGTCGGCGGCGTAACCCTTGCGCAGAAACTAAAAATAGCTGGGTATACGAATGCCCCTGTAAGAAAAGGAGGGATTACCCAGGTCGCAAGGCTTAGCTTACGCCCAACAGTGTCAAACAGCCTTGGCTTGACACCATACCGTCACCCGATCTTGATGATCCGCAACCCCGTCGCAGCGTCGAACAGGCAGACTTTCGTCACATCTGGCCGCAGGAATAGCACATCACCGGGCCGATCCGCGATCCGTTCCCGGAACACACCGTTAAGCTGCTGGCCTGCAAAGGAAAACAGAACCTGAGTTTCCGATCCGGTGGGTTCGACCACACTGATCGTCGTTGCAACGCCGGATGCTGCATCCGACAGCAACAGATGTTCGGGCCGCAATCCGTAGATCACCTGTGTCCCCTCCGGTATCAAATAACCCGGTTCAATGGGTAAGCGTGTACCATCCGTCGCCGCAAAAACAGTTGGGTCAGCGCTGATGGTTCCCAATATCATGTTCATGGCGGGGGACCCGATAAAGGTCGCCACAAACACATTGTCAGGCTGGTCATACAGGTGCAGCGGCGTGCCGATCTGTTCCACCCGGCCGTCATGCAGCACGACGATCTTGTCGGCCATGGTCATCGCCTCGACCTGATCATGGGTGACATAGATCGTCGTGGTTTTCAGGCGTTGGTGCAGCGCCTTGATTTCGGCCCGCATGGCGACGCGCAGTTTGGCGTCCAGGTTCGACAGGGGTTCGTCGAACAGGAACACCGCCGGGTTGCGCACGATGGACCGGCCCATTGCCACACGCTGCCTTTGCCCCCCCGAGAGTTGCTTTGGGTAGCGCGCCAGCAGCGGGGTCAACCCGAGGATGTCAGCGGCGCGGGCGACTTCACGTTCCTTCTCGGCCTTGCCGACCTTGGCGAGCGTCAGGGAAAACGCCATGTTTTCAGCGACGGTCATATGCGGGTATAGCGCATAGTTCTGGAACACCATCGAGATGTTGCGCGCTTTCGGCGGCAGGTCGTTGACGACCTTATCGGCAATGCGGATCGTGCCGCCACTGATCGGCTCCAACCCCGCGATCATCCGCAGCAGCGTGGATTTGCCGCAGCCGGAGGGGCCGACGAGCACAACGAACGACCCGTCCGGAATGTCCACCGAGACCCCGTGAAGCACCTGATGCCCGCCATAGGTCTTGACCGCATTCTCGATGGTGACAGAGGCCATCAGACCGGACCCACATGCACGGTTTCAGTGGAAAGCGCCCCTTCGTGGACCAACAGACCGATGGCCCCGTTGCTGAACGTGTCATCCTGAGCGGTGAGCGTCACGCCGTTCGCCGAGGCTGTGATCGTGTGACCCTCCACACTGACAGACAAGGCGACGGTGTGTTCCAGCACCACCTCGAACGGCACTTCGGCCAGAATTGTCCGGACCTCATCGCGCACTTTGACGATTTGCAACAGCCCGGCGCGGACCAGCACGGCGGCGTAATAGCGCCGCAAGCCCTGTGCCCGGACGGCGATGCCGCCATAGGTGCCCAGGTTCAGCGTCACATCGCTGACCACCTTGTAATCCGTCCATTGCCGGGTCCCGGTCAAGATGATGCCTTCGCCCTTGTCCTGCGAAATCCTGAAATCGGGGGGATAGCGTTTGGAGAACAGGCTGGCCCCGTTGACCCAGGCCATGCGCCAGAAATCGGCCCCCTCCACCGGGCGGTTGCGGTGGTTGTCGCTGCCCGATGACGGGCGTTTCAGGGTCAGGTGGGGCGTGCCGTCCCAGCGCAGCCAGTCGATCAGGATCGTGCCATCCGCCACCGGCCCGGCGGATTTGATCGCCACGCCAATTTCAGCAATCGGCTGGCCGTCGAATTCGGGCAGGGTCCAGTGCAGCACCGTCTCTGCGC
>JANOMH010000464.1:0-5141 GCA_031420215.1 Rhodobacterales bacterium
TGCGCGCCCATCGTGGTCACGGCGGATTCGGTGGCCATGCGGGTGTGGCCGATGCCATGCGTGCCGTGCATTTTGGTCAGATCAAAGCGGGCGGCCACATCGCGCGGCAGGCCGACCTCTTTGTAAATCTCAAGGCTGTCACCCGCGCTCATCACCTTGATGCCGGGTCGCAGATGAGCGAGGGCAGAGCGGGCGGCGTCCATTTGATCCAACGAAATTTCCAGCACGGCATGGGTGCTCTTGACCAGAAGCAGCACCGGGGCACCGATGGCGCCGTGCAGATCCTGGTCGAGATTGGCGAAGTCTGTCAATGGGTTGGCCGATTGCACGGTGATTTTGCCCGCGCCATCACCAGCCCCGCCGTAGATGGCGATACCTGCGCTGTCAGGTCCACGATCGGTCATGGTAATCAACATCTCGGTCAACATCGCGCCAAGCATTGGCTCCAACGCTTTGTCCTTCAGGAACAGTCCTACAATGCCGCACATGCCGCTCTCCTTAACCCAGTGGACAGGTGTGTGCCCGTTTCGATTAAACTATCAGGAATGTTTTTTTCTTGCTAGGCAAATATTTTGTCCCGCCCACTTCGTGCCAACAGACACGCCCCATTTGCGCTGGCCTGCGCCGGTTACAAAATAAAACAGCAGATCACCGGCAAAGGTCGTTCAAATCGACTGATCCCAGAACTTAGCAGGAAATATTTTTTCTTGTGAAGCAAAAACTGCTTTGTGATCGATCAAGACTGATTCAGAATACGGAGTGGGAACCAAAGACTATGAGGATCGGCAGGACGAGGCGGACACGCGGGCCGCCCTAAAGTGCGATCATCGTACAAAACTTCAGCGCCGGGGCAAAAAAAGGCCACACCCCGGCGTCCAGACCAAGGCCGAATGAACGGGGAGCGTGACGTGAAAATCCAAAATCAACCCAGAACCATGGGGGCAATCTCGCATGGCAACTGACACAACATCGGGCAATCTGGTCCGCGCACTCAGCTGGAAGGGGGCCTTTTGGGTCGCCGCCGGGGTGCCGCCGCTGGTGCTGTTTTCCATCGGCGGGATCGCCGCGACCACAGGCAAACTGGCCTTTCTGGTCTGGATCATCTCGATGACCATGGGTTTCTTGCAAAGTTTTACCTATGCCGAAATGGCTGGCATGTTCAGCAGCAAATCCGGCGGCACCTCGGTTTACGGGGCAACCGCCTGGCTGCGCTATTCCAAGCTGATCGCGCCGCTGTCGGTCTGGTGCAACTGGTTCGCCTGGTCGCCGGTGCTGTCGCTGGGCTGTTCCATCGCGGCGGGCTATATCCTGAACGCGCTGTTCCCGATCCCTGCGGCGGATAGCCAGATGGTGATCGACTGGATCGCGGCGAATGCGGCCAACTATACCGACACCACCCAATCGGTGATCGACTATATCGCGGCCAACGCAGGCACCGCCCCGGCGGATGCCATCGCCGCCGTCTCCTCTGCCGATGCGGTCAGCGCCCTGACCCCCGCCATGCGGGTCTGGGAAGCGGCGGCCTTTGCCGTTCCGGGCATTGGCACGTTGCACTTCAATTCGACTTTTGTGATCGGCGTCGCCCTGATGCTGGTCATGCTGTTCATCCAGCATCGCGGCATTGCCAGCACGGCGTCGGCGCAGAAATGGCTGGCGATCATCGTGCTGGTCCCGTTGTTGCTGGTGGGCCTCGTGCCGATCCTGACGGGCGCCATCGTGTCGGCCAACGTCACCGCCCTTGTGCCGCCAACAGCCGCCTATTCCGGTGTCGATGGGACATGGAATATCGGCGGTTGGACCTTGTTTCTGGGCGGCCTCTACATCGCCGCCTGGTCGACTTACGGCTTTGAAACTGCCGTTTGTTACACCAGCGAGTTGAAAAACCCCAAGATCGACACGATCAAGGCCATCCTGTTTTCCGGCCTGTTGTGTGCGGTGTTCATGATCCTGATCCCGTTCTCGTTCCAAGGGGTGTTGGGCCAAGAGGGGATGCTGGCGGGCGGTATTGTCGATGGAACGGGCATTGCCGAAGCCTTGGGCAACATGATCGGTGGCGGCAAGGCGATTACCCAGATCTTTGTGATCCTGATGATTCTGGCGCTGTTCATGGCGATCATGACCGCAATGGCCGGGTCATCCCGGACGCTGTATCAAGGGTCCAAAGACGGCTGGCTGCCCAAATATCTGTCCCGCGTCAATAAGAACGGCGCGCCGTCCGGGGCAATGTGGACCGACTTTGCGTTCAATGTGATCCTGCTGGCGCTGGCGTCGGACCTTGCCGGGTACTTCTATGTGTTGGCGATTTCCAACGTCGGCTACATCATCTTCAACTTCCTGAACCTGAATGCAGGCTGGATTCACCGCATCGATTCGGGCCATATCGCCCGGCCCTGGAAGGCACCGACCATTCTGATCGGGATCAACACCGTGCTGGCCTTTGTCAACGCGCTGTTTCTGGGCGCCGGGGCCAAGGTCTGGGGGTACGAGAATGCACTGTTGTCCGGCGTGATCTTTGCCGCCCTGATCATCCCGGTGTTTGCGTTCCGGCATTACATGCAGGACGGCGGTAGATTCCCCGCCGAGGCTCTGGCCGAGTTGGGCCTGAAGGACGGCGACATGGGCGAGAGGAAGGCGGGCATGTTGCCCTACCTTGCGCTGGCCTTGGGCGTGGCTGTGGTGCTGTGGGCCAACTGGTTCTTTGTGCTGCCTGTCTGACGGGCAAAGGCATAGCCAAAACGGGGGCGGGCCAAAAGTCCGCCCCTTTTTGCTGGGCGCAAGGAAAATATTATCCCTCACAGGAAAAAATGTTGCACATGAATATTGATTTTCGTCTGCGTTTACCCTCAGACTACGCCCAACACATTCACTGACCGGAGGAATATCATGGCTGCATCCTGGAGGTTTTCTGCCCTTGGTGACCGTCACCGCGCACTTGGGTCCGCGCTGGAGGATTGGAGCGGGATGGGCACCGCATGGTCCTATGCCGGCGACCCGATTGCTGAATACGAGGCGATCCGCACCAAGGCCGGGTTGATGGATGTCTCGGGCCTGAAAAAGGTCCATATCACCGGGCCGCATGCCAGCCACGTCATCGACCGCGCCACCAGCCGCAATATGGAAAAGCTGATGCCGGGCCGTTCGGTCTATGCCACCATGCTGAATGATGCGGGCAAGTTCGTTGATGATTGCGTGATCTACCGCACTGGCCCGAATGCGTTCATGGTGGTGCATGGGTCGGGCGGCGCGCATGAGCAACTGACCATGGCCGCAACCGGGCGGGATGTCTCGGTACGGTTTGACGACAACCTGCATAATCTGTCGCTGCAAGGGCCGCTGGCGGTGGAGTATCTGGAACCGCATGTTCCCGGCATCCGCGCATTGGCCTATTTCAGCCAGATGCAGACATCGCTGTTCGGCCTGCCGGTGATGATTTCCCGCACCGGATACACCGGCGAGCGCGGCTACGAGATTTTCTGCCGGGGGCAGGATGCGCCGGTGATCTGGGACCGGATATTGGACGAAGGTCAGGCGATGGGCATCATCCCCTGCCGCTATACCACGCTCGACCTGCTGCGCGCCGAAAGCTATCTGCTGTTTTTCCCCTTCGATAATTCGGAAATGTATCCGTTTGCGGATGAAGGTCCGGGCGATACGCTTTGGGAACTTGGTCTTGATTTCACCGTGTCGCCCGGCAAAACCGGATTCCGGGGTGCCGAGGAACACTATCGGCTAAAGGGTCGCGAGCGGTTCAAGATCTGGGGCCTGCTTCTGGATGGCACCACGCCCGCCGATGGGGGTGCTGCGGTGATCCGCGATGGGGCGCAGGTGGGGCTTGTGACCCAAGGCCACTACAGCAAGCTGAACGGCCATAACGTCGCCATCGCCCGCCTGCCCGTGGATTGTGCCAATACCGGCACGAAACTGACGGTGCGCAATGCGGGCAGTGATATTGCCGCCACGACCCATCCGATGCCGTTTTATGACCCCGAGAAAAAGCGCCGTTCTGCCAAGGGCTGAACAGAAAGCGGACCGATGCCCAAGACCGCGTTTCCCCCGTCGATCATCAGCCGTCCGCTTTATGGCGAATGGCAGGCCCGCCCCGGGGCGGCCTGTCTGATGCTGGCGGATGGGGCCGGGGCGGGGGCAGTTGTCGATCTGGCGGCAGCCGCACCAGACCTGATGGCCAAGGCGCATGTGATCTATGTCACCGGACAGGATGGCGCGGCTTGGGCGGACAAGATCGCGGCGCTGAAACCTGCCCAGTTCTACACCAGCCCCACCTATGCCTCTGCCGTATCCCGTCTGCGCAAGGTTTTGGCCGATGCCAAAATGGGCTTGCAAGTGTATCTTGCCGGGACCGAAGGGCTGATCGGACAGGCCCAGACCGAGGCGATGGCGGCGGGTATTCCGTTTGCCGCGATCCAGACCGAACATCGCGGCAGCTTGGTTCGCCGCGTGCAGTGTGTGCATTGCAAGGGCATCACCGACGAGGTCCGCACCGATCCGTTCCAATGCAGCCATTGTGGCCTGCACCTGTATGTGCGTGACCATTACTCGCGCCGAATGGCGGCGTTTCAGGGCGTGAATATTGACGCCGAAACCCCCGGTGTCGTGCCCGCAGCGGTCGAGCGGTTCACATGAGCGGCGGGGCCAAAATCGCCGTGACCGTGGCCGAGGTGGACCAAGTCAACCCGCTGATCAAACGGTTCCGGTTTGTGCGCACTGATGGCGGCCAGATGCCCGCATTTTCGGGCGGTGCCCATACTGTGGTGGAAATGCAGGATGGCCCAACCCGCCGGATGAACCCCTATTCGCTGATGGGCAATCCGGCCGACCTGTCCGGCTATGAAATCTCGGTCCGGCGCGATGATACCGGGCGCGGTGGATCGATGTATCTGCATAGCCACGTCAAGCCCGGCATGCAGATGGTGATCAGCCATCCGGTCAACCTGTTCCCGCTCGATCTGCGCGCCAAAAAGCACCTGCTGATTGCGGGGGGCATCGGGATCACACCATTTCTGGCCCAGATCGGTCAACTTTCGGCGATGGATGGCCGGTTCGAACTGCACTATTCCGCCCGCAGCCCAGAGCTTGGGGCCTATATGCCCGACCTCAAGGCGCGGCATGGCGACCGGGTGCAT
>JANOMH010000465.1:0-1918 GCA_031420215.1 Rhodobacterales bacterium
GTCGCGCTGCACCTCTGCCACCGCAACCATCCGCTCGCTATGCGTGGCTTCGCGCCCCGCGCCGGGGTTCTGAATGCAGCGCACACCTTTTTCCTGCCCGACCTGATGAATGCAGCCGTCGTTGCACGACACGCACATCCGCACCAGATCGCCGCGCCCGGAACGCAACTTGTTGGCGGTTTGCGGATCAGTGATCAACTGACGCGCCCAGCCAATCAGATCGGCCTCGCCAGCTTTCAGCATCGCCTCACCGGCCTGTGGCGTGATCCGGCCAAAGGCCACCACCGGCAGTTTTGTGGCGGCCTTCAATGCCATATTGATCTTGCGGAATTCTGCCCCTGCCACGGCCGCGGGCGGGATTTCCATCCAGTAGCTGGAAAATGATCCGGCATCGGCGTTGAAGTAATCGACCAGTCCGGTCGCCTCCAGCGCCCCCGCCATTTCCAGTCCGTATTCGGTATCATAGCCGAACGGCGTGAACTCATCGACGCAAAGCCGCACACCCAGCGGGGCCGCACCGATTGCTGCCCGCGTTACCTCCAATACCTCGACCGACAGCCGCATCCGGTTGGTGAACGACCCACCATAGCCGTCGGTGCGCCGGTTGAAATAGGGCGAAGCAAACGAGCGCAGCAGCCCGTCGTGTGCGATCTTGATCTCGACCCCGTCAAACCCCGCCGCGATCTGGTTACGGGCTGAAATGGCAAAGCCGTCGATCACCGCCCGTATATCATCGGCATCCATCGCCTTCGTCGAATGATGGCTGGAGGGTTCCGGCATTTGCGTCGGCGCCCACATCAGATGCGGCGGGTTTTCCAGCGAGGTATGGCCGCCATGCGTCAACTGGCCGAAGATCTTTGCCCCGTGCAGATGCACCGCATCGGTGATCCGCCGCAAATTGGGAATGCTCGCCGGATCCCAGGCACTGATGAACCGGCGCGACATTTTGCCCGAAGGATGGACCGCCTGACTCTCGACCACGATCAACCCGACCCCGCCGCGCGCCCGCTCTTCGTGATAGGCGCGCAGGTCATCCGAGGCGAGCCCGTCGCGCGCCCCAAGTGCGGTGAAATGCGGCTGGAACACCATCCGGTTGCGCAGCGCCACCCCGGCAATCGAAAACCCCGACAGCAGCTGCGGATGCGTCAAGGACCTTGCTGGCAGCATGTCTGACATGTCGGTGACCGCCTCCCCGCAATCGCACCCGTTCCATCGCAACCCGTTTTCTCACAAAACGTTAGTTAAACGATTACGTAAACGATTATATGAATCAATTTTGCTGTCAAGACCCAAGAATCCGCAGAGGTTTCACCGGCCAAATTCTTGAAATATCAGATTTTCCCGCCGCGCTACCTGCCCCGGAATCCGCGACTCAGCACCAACACGCAGGAATTTGCGCCTGCGCTCTGGACCGACTGAGTGGAATCAGCCCGACGATTCCCGGATGTTCAGTGCCGTGCCGTGCACCAGATGAACAGCGGGCCCGGTCTGGGTCTTGGTGATCCGGTCGCGCAGCAGGCGCGCCGCAGCGCAGCCCTGATCATACCCAGACTGCGCCACCGTGGTCATGCGGGGGCGAAACGCATCTGCCCATTGAAAATCGTCAAATCCGGCAATTGCCATGTCTTGCGGGCAGCGCAGACCCTGTTCATTCAGCGCCCGCATCATCCCCAGCGTCATGAAGTTATTGGTGCAGAACACCGCATCGGGCAACGGGTCCAGCGCCAGGATCGCCCGCCCGCCCGCAAAGGCGGCGTCGATACTGGAAGCACTTTCCACGATCATCCCAGCGTCGAAGTCCAGCCCGGCCGCTGCCATCGCCCGCGCATGGCCCTGCACCCGTTCGGTGATCGAGTTGGCATGCAGGGTTGCCTTGAGCACGGCAATCCGGCGGTGCCCGCGCGCGATCAGATGCGCC
>JANOMH010000466.1:0-5818 GCA_031420215.1 Rhodobacterales bacterium
GCAGCACCATTGTCCCAGGCCTTGTTCAGTTCCAGCACGCCCGCATCACCCACCACCCTGATCCGGTGATCGTGCGGGGCGACGATTGAACAGGTCAACCGGGCCACCGGGCCAGTTTCGAAAAACAGCGTGGCGACGGAAAAATCCGGAGCGGTCCCGGACACGCCCATTTTGTCGGGGATCACCTGCGCGCTGGCAGCCATCACCCGGCGCACCGTGCCAAACATTGCAATCAACCAGCTCAGGTAATAGCCTGCATGTTCCACGGTGCAGCCCACCCGGAACTCATCGCCATAGGGCCAGGGTGCGCCGCTTTCACTGGCCCAAGTGCGCACCGGCGCCTGCGACACGAACCCATCATCCAGTTCGGCATAGATCAGACGGGGCACCCCGGCGACGCCACGACGAACCGCATGGGCCAATGTCTGTGCGGCCTGTCCCAGAACCGAACAGGGGGCAGAGGCCAACAGCAGACCCTTTGCCCGCGCCAAGGCATGTAAAGTTGTCGCCTCGGGCATGCTCATCGCCAATGGTTTTTCGGAGTAAACGTGAAAGCCAGCCTGCAGACAATCGCGGGTCAAGGCGAAATGCTGGTCAGGGTTGGTCAGATTCAGGATCACCCCATCCTTGGGTTGCACTGCAAACAGGGCCGCCAGCGTGGGCAGGGCGGGCAATCCCCAATGCGCACAAAACGCCTGCATCCGGGCAGGATCACGGTCATAAGCCCCCAAAACCCTGACCGCAGGAAAGGTTTTGAAGGACCGCATATAGAGGTCTGCCACAAAGCCGCAGCCGATCAGGGTGACGCCCGTCATCGGTGCGCACCCTTTGCACAACCACTTTGTCGCATCCTGCCCTCTTTGCCTGTTAACGGTCGCACTGACCTGATTCTAAAAGCGTGGCAACAATTTGTCCTGTGCCCTTCTGCTTTCGTATTAGCCAAGACTGAGGCATAAGGTCAGTCCATAGCAAGGGTAAGGGTCTGTTGTGCAGTTTTTTCTGGGGCCACAGGTGATTGCCGTCAATATGCTCGGCCTTGCCCAATTGAAGATGGTGGTATTGGACCGGCTTAGCGCCGGGCAAGGCTTTGCCCTGGCCACCTTGAACCTTGACCATCTGGCCAAACTTCGCGGCGACCCGGCATTTCGCCACGCCTATGCGGCCCAGGACCTGATCACTGCCGACGGCAACCCGATTGTCTGGATGGCGCGGGTGGCGGGGCGAAAGCTTGACCTTTTGCCGGGGTCCGACCTGATCTTGCCACTGACCCGGCTGGCGGTTCAGGCCGGGGTTCCGGTGGGCCTGATCGGCAGCACCGGGGACAGCCTGGCGCTGGCGGCCAAGGCGCTGCAGCAGGCGGTGCCGGGGGTCCGGATCGCGGCACAGATTGCGCCGCCAATGGGGTTTGACCCGAACTCAACCGCCGCCGATACGCTGCTGGACCAACTCAACGCGGCGGGGGTCAGGCTGTGCTTTGTGGCTCTGGGGGCACCAAAACAAGAGCTTTTCAGCGCGGCAGGCCGCCTTCGCACCCCTGCCATCGGCTTTGCCAGTATTGGAGCGGGGCTTGATTTTCTGTCGGGCAGTCAAATCCGCGCCCCCGCCTGGGTGCGCCGGTTCGCGCTGGAATGGCTGTGGCGGGTCATGTCCAACCCGCGCCGTATGGCGGGGCGCTATCTGCGGGCAGCACTGATCCTGCCGGGGCACCTGCTGGCCAGCTGGCGGCAACGCTAATCCAGGCGCCGCGCTTTTCGCTTGCTGCCCAGCAACACGACATCCCTGACCCGACCCTTGAGCGACCGGGGCGGCAACAGTTCCAGGTCCCGTTCAAACACCGTGCCCGTCAAACTCGGATCGTGCCATAGCGCCAGTTCCACTCCCCAGCGGGCGGCAACGGCGGGGTCCAGACCATCCGGCGCGCCCATCCCGGTCGCCAGCGCTCCGGGCATCCAGTCGTTGATCACAATCTGCGGGAACCGGTCCGCCAGATCGGCCACCAGCGCCCGCGTATAAATCCGCACCGCCCCCTTGGACACGGCATAGGCGGCACTGGCCGGGAGTGGGTCCAGATCGGCAAAGGTTGACACATTCATGATCCGGCCCACCCCGGTCAGCACCATCTGGCGCAGGGCCGCATCAGTGCAGGCCACCACACCGCCCAGATTGACCGCCAGGGTGTCCATGAAACTGCCCGGCGTTTCATCGAAAATATCCCGGCGCGGATAAACCGCAGCGTTATTGATCAGGATCGTCACCGGTGCGGGCAGGGCGGCAAAGGCGGCGGCAACCGCATTTGGATCAGTCACATCAACCACCATGGGCCAGAAACCGGGCCCGGCGATCCGCGCGGTTTCCTCCAATGGGCCGGGATTGCGGCCAAAGCCTGCAACAGCCACCCCCCGGCGGACCAGTTCAACAGCCATGGCGCGGCCCAGTCCGGCCCCGGCCCCGGTGACGACAGCCAACCCGGTCATGTCCCCTCCAGCATCGTGTCGGCGACACGCAAAGCGTTGGCCGCAATGGTCAGGCTGGGGTTTACGCCCATCGCGGTGGGAAAGAATGACGCATCGACCACCCACAGATTATCGACCCCATGCGCCCGGCAATCGGGGTTCAGCACACTGGTTGCCGGGTCCGCGCCATAGCGGACTGTGCCGCAGGGATGGCCGTAATTCAGCTCTGGCGCATAGGTCAGAAACAGCGGGCGCAACCCTTTGAACGCGCCCCTTATCAGGCGGCGGAACTGTTTGCGACGGGCCAGAAGCTCGGGGCGCAATTGGTATTGGAAACTGATCTGTCCGGGGGCCAGGGGGTCGAATGTCACGCGGTTATCGGCATAGGGCAAATCCTCCATCAAACCGACGAAAACTTTGGCATTGCCCAGCAGTTTCGCGCCGATCAGCGCCGGAATCCGCACCAATCCGGCCAAAGCGCGCAGTCCGGCGCGTTCGGCCACGGCCCGCAAGTAATGCGTAATCTCGCCATAGGACGCCTCGATCCCCATCGCCTGCACCATACCGAACCGCTGGCCGTCGACATGATACAAATCGCGCAATCCCACCGCCTTGGACGGCCCTTTGAATGCTCGGCCGGGCCAGATAGCGAACATCTCGTTCAGGTGAAACATCAGGTTGCGGCCGACCAGCCCGCTGCCGTTGGCACAGCCTTCGGGCCAGTCGGCAGATTTGGACGCCAGCAGCAGCCGGGGCGAGCCAAAGGCACCGGCGGCCAGAACCACTTTTTTGGCCCGCAAAACCACGGGCTGACCGCGATGGACTGCCTCGATATGGGTGACGTCGCGGGCCGTGCCACGCAGGGCCTTTACCTCGCACTGGTCCATCACGGAGGCATTGCCACTGGCCAGCGCAGGGTCCACCCCGGCTGAGCGCCCATCCATTTTGCAAGGCCGGGGGCACTTACGACCAAAGCATTCGGCGCAACCGGGCAAGTATTTGACGGCGGCATGCAGGCGATAGGGGTGCAGGCCCTTGGCCAACAGCCGGTCCATTATAGCCGCATCGCCGGTGGAGAATGGTGGAGGGGCTGGCAATGCAGGTGCATCCGACAATGGATCAGCACCGCCAGTGACGTGATACATCGCCTCGGCAGCAGCAAAATACGGGGCCATTTGCGCGGCACTGACCGGCCAGCCCCCGGTGGGATGTGGGCGTTCGGCGCTGTGGTCCAGATCATGCGGGGCCGGGCGTTCCAGCGTAGCGGCATAAAACACCGATGAGCCGCCCACACCGCTGCCGAGCGGGGCAAAGAACTGCCGGCGTTGCCCATCAACCAGCGCCTTGACCGGATGGGGCCAAAAGCCGCGCACTGCCCGCGCCACCGGATCAGCCAGACCCGGGTTCAGTGCGGTCTGTTCGGTGCGCGGACCATCCGGCCCCTGTTCGACAAACAGCACCGACAGACCACTTTCGGCCAGCTTGCGGCCAATCGTGCCGCCGCCAATACCGGTGCCTATGACAATGACATCCCACACTTTATCAGTCATGGGGCACCGCGCAGAAATGGGACAAACAGACCATGCAGTGCCCGCGCCCCCGCGTTGTTCAGGTGGTTATTGTCAAAATAATAGGACCGCCCCCCATGCATCACCGCACACATATCGGCGCAAAGCAGCGGCCATGTGTCGATCAGGGTGATCCGGCCCGCTGCGGCCATCCGGGTCAACGGGGCCTCGGTCTGCGCGACGCGGGCAGCCAGAACCTCTTGCTGGACAACAACAAGCGGCATCGCCTGTGCAGCGGTCATCTGACCATGGGCCAGCCTGCGGGCAAACTGGCGGGAATCATATTGGGGAATTTCGGGGACCTGCCGCAGCACGGCAATCTGATCTACCGACCGGGCCAGTTCTGCCACGGTCGCGTCCCATGCGGCGGCATACAGATCGGCCTGCGTTGCCCCCGACAGGCCAGATCCGGGGGCAGGGCCCAGGGTGATGCGATTGACCTGATCCAGTCCGATGCCCGCCCCTTCGGCATAATACGTCCAACGCCCGATCATAAACACACGGCGGATCGACGTCATCCCCGGCAAAGCAGCCCGCAAAGCCGCTGTATCAGTGGTGCAGTCCTGATCTTCGGCGGGCGTTGCGGCAGATTCCACTTTGGTAACGCCGAACAGCGGCGGGCAGCCGGCATGCCAGATGATCAGGCCGGGGGTTGCAGCCTCGTTCGCCGCCAGTGCCAACCCATCCATGAAGGCCCGCAAATGGCTGTCACCCCAGACCAGCACCTGCGGCGGGCCATCAGGGCCGATCGCGCAGGTTTCGACTCCGGCGAGCGGGCCATCACTGGCCGTGGAACAGCGGCTCCAATCCTGAAGAAAATCGGCCGACGCATCGATATGGGGGCGGGCGGCAGCGCCAAACCGGCCCGGCGCGCCATTGGTTTTATAGGCCCAAACGCCACAGGCCAGCACCACTACAGCGGCCAGTCCGGCACTGGTCAGCAGCTGGGCGTTGGGTAACACCGCGACCCGCCGGGCCGGGCGTTCGACCAAAGCCCAGCTGAAGAATGCCAGCACAAAGGCCAAAGCCAGCCACAGGCCGGTTTCGAAAGGCCCGGAATAGCCATCGCGCCAATAGGTTGACAGGGTCAGGACCGGCCAGTGCCACAGATACAGCGAATAAGACATCAGCCCGACGAACACCGGCACTGGCGACGCCAAAGCCCGGTTCACCAGATTGCGATCCGTGCCATTCAGCAAGATCAGCGCAGAACCCAGGACCGGGACCAACACCTGCCAGCCCGGAAATCCGGGTCCCGGCCGGATCAGCAGGACCGATCCGACCAGCAGGGCAATCCCGACCCATGACAGCGCCGGGTGCAACGCCCAGCGTGTCTTGGTCTGATAGCCCCAAATGGCGAGTAACACGCCGGTCAGCAGCTCCCATGCGCGAAATGGGAACAGGTAAAAGGCGGCGGTGGGCGCGCGCGGGGTCAGGCTGACTGAGGCGACCAGCGAAACGGCCCAAAGCGCCACCAACGCCCCGATTATCAGGCTGCGATTGGGGCGCAAGACCAGCAAGGCGAGCGGCAGAAAGATATAGAACTGCTCTTCGACCGACAGCGACCATGTGTGCAACAGCACCTTGGTCGCCTCGCCAGTGTCGAAATAGCCTGCACCTTTGTAGAACAACACATTCGACAACCAAACCGTCGCTGCAATCAGGCTTTTGCCGAACTCCCTGAACTCGAACGGCAGCAGGATCAGGGCCGCAAACAGGGTCGTTACTGCCGCCATGGCGAAAAATGCCGGGGCCAGCCTGCGGATTCGACGCAAATAGAACCGGGTCAGGGACAGA
>JANOMH010000467.1:0-6341 GCA_031420215.1 Rhodobacterales bacterium
GCGCCAGCAGCGCCGCCGCGGCCATCATCGGCACGCCGGGCTGACAAACCGCCATGACATGGGTGCGCACGCCGTCCTCGGCCAGAAACTTGCAGAACTGCACGAGATAATCGGTGAAATCATCCAAATCGAAATCGCCCGCAGAGGCGGGCACCTCGCGGGCGTCGAGCCAATCGGTGATATAGACGTCGTGTTCGGGCAACATCGCCGCGACAGTGCCGCGCAGCAGGGTGGCATAATGGCCCGACATCGGCGAAATCATCAGCACTTTTGGATCGTTGCGACGGATCGCGGCATCGCTGGCGCGACGGAATCGGATCAGGTTGCAAAACGGCAAAGCAAGCATTGTTTCCTGCACGACGGGCGTTGAAACGCCGTCAACCAGACACGATGTTATGCCGAATTCAGGTTTGCCATAACGCCGCGTCGCCGATATGAACATTTCAAATGCGGCGGCCGATGCCCGTGCCGGGTAAAAGGTCGAGAATGGGTTAAACGGCGACTTGGCCATGTCGCGCCCAAGCTGTGCTGCGGCCCGCATGGGCGAGACTGCGGCGTGGGTCATTTCATAGGCGTGATACAACACTGGGAATAACCTTTATTTTTCTGCTTGTTGCCTAGAAGTTAATCATCTTCTTGCACTGCATCAAGCTTATTTCGCACGTGCAGCAAACACGGAAGCGACAAGTGTGGCACCAAAGCCTTTGACATTCGTTACCAGCAGTGGCAGGAGGCAGCAGATTTTTCACGTATCAATGACGAGGGATAGCAATGCCCAAAGACGAATGGGGTGTAAAACGCGTTTGCCCGACCTGCGCGACCCGCTTTTACGACCTGACCAACGACCCGATGACTTGCCCGTCCTGCGCTGCGACTTTCACCAAGGAAAGCCTGACGCAGGTCAAGTTGCGCGGCACGCCGGAACGGGTGAAACCCGATCCCAAGCGCGACGATGTCGAGCTGCCCGAGGTCGAGGATGATGTCGACGTGCTGGACGCCGATGACGAAGAGGGTGCCGAGGTCGACGACGAATTGCTGGAAAGCGATGAAGACGACAACGTCGATCTTGACGAAATCGCCGCTGTTCCTGGCGGCGACGACGAGTAAGTCTTTTAGACAGGTAATCCGGGCCAATTTTTCGCTTGAACCAGAATTGGCCCGGTTCTAGACACACCAAATCGGGGCCATAGCTCAGCTGGGAGAGCGCTTGCATGGCATGCAAGAGGTCAGGGGTTCGATCCCCCTTGGCTCCACCAATCCACCCTGAAAATTCATAGACGGGGCAGCACCATGCCAGACTGGCAAACAAAATCACGCGACGTGGTGTTTGAAGTTCACCCCTATGTGCGAGTCGTGCGCGAAGTGGTCGAAGTGGCCCCCGGCAAGATCATCGACGATTTCTATCAAGTTGAATTGCGCAGTTTTTCATTGGTCGTGCCGGTTCTGAGTGATGGCCGGATCATGACCCTGACTGGCTATCGGCATGGCCCAAGGCGGTCTTGCCTGACCCTGCCGGGCGGGTTTATCGACCCCGGCGAAACCCCCGAACAGGCCGCCCGCCGCGAATTGGCCGAAGAATCGGGTCTGGCCGCAGGCGAGTTGATCGCCTTGGGCAATTATGTCGATAACGGCAATCAGCGCGGCTGTCGGGGCCATTACTTTCTGGCCCTGGGTTGCGTGCCGGGGCCGGGTTTCAAGGCCGACCAGACCGAGAGCTTTGAAGTCACCGCGATGACCAGGGATGAACTGGACGCGGCTTTGGACCGGGGTGAATTCGGCATTATCCACCACGTTGCAGGCTGGCTTCTGGCGCGGCGGTATCTCACTGCCTGACATCCCTCAGGGCGCGACGAAACCGGCGGCGAGGTGACTGCCGTCGCAATAGGGTTTGTTCTGCGACTGGCCACAGCGGCAGAGCCAGACCGAGGTGACCTTGTTCACTGTCCGTCCGGTGCCGCTGATAATCTCCAGATTGCCGGTCAGTTTCAGGGACCGGTTGGGCTGCGGTTCGACCAGAACGGGGCCATTGCGGACGGCCAATGCGTCGACTGCGATGGTGGCAGGCTCACCCGAGGCCACAAAGCCCGCCGCGACATGGGCCCCGTCGCAATAGGGTTTGTTCGCCGAATGGCCGCAGCGACAGAGCGTGGCGCGGGGGGACGGCGCGGCCACGCCGCCGACAATCAATTCGGCCTCAATCGCCAGCGGCCCGTTTTCGCGGACCCGCAACGTGTTCACCTCAGGCGGCCCATCCGATGTGGCTGAACCATCGTTCCGGGCGACCCGGATCGCGCCCGAGGGGCAGTTATAGGCGGTGCGCATCACTGCATCCCCGCTCGCCGCATCAGGATGAATCCATTCGCCCTGGACATTGGGCACAAAGACGGACGGCTGGTTCAGCACACAGCCGCGCGAATGGATACAGCGCGCAGCGTCAAAGATGATGGTCAGGTCTTTGCCAATGATGGTCTCGGTCATCGCATTCTCCTTTTGCCCTTGGGGATTCAGGAATGGTCGGTCAAACCGGGCAACAGGTCAATCTAAACCCGCGCATTGCCCCGGAACCGATGTTCCCGGTCCGCCCTTGGGGTGGCAAAGGCCACATCGCCGGGGGACAGGGCCACCTCGCCCTCGGCGCGCACCACAAGGTCACCCAGACCCGGCACAGTCAGGTAAATCACCGCATCCGGCCCCAGCCGTTCAAGGTAACGCACCGTGCCGCGCCAGTGGCCTTCTGTGGGGGACAGGTCAATATGTTCGGGGCGGATGCCATAGGTATCGCAGCGCTTTTTCGCGGCGATATCGCCGGCGAACAGGTTCATCTTTGGCGAACCGATGAACCCCGCGACAAAGGGCGTGGCAGGGGCGCGATAAAGGTCCATCGGGCTGCCGACCTGTTCGATCTGACCGGCATTCAACACCACGATCTTGTCAGCCATGGTCATCGCTTCGACCTGATCATGGGTGACATAGATCATCGTCGCCTCCAGCGCCCCGTGCAGATCGGTCAGTTCGAGCCGCATCTGCGCACGCAAAGCGGCATCAAGGTTCGACAGAGGTTCGTCGAACAGGAACACCTGCGGATCACGGACAATGGCCCGGCCGATCGCCACGCGCTGCCGCTGACCGCCTGAGAGGGCCTTGGGCTTGCGGTCGAGCAGATGTTCAAGCTGAAGTGTGGCGGCAGCAGTGGCGACCTTGGCGGCAATCTGGGCCTTGGGCAGCCGCGCCAGCGACAGGCCGAAGCCGATATTTTCGCGCACGGTCATGTGCGGATACAGCGCGTAGCTTTGAAATACCATGGCAATGCCGCGGGCGGACGGATCAGCATGGGTCACATCCCGCCCGCCGATGTCGATAGAGCCAGAGGTGACGTCCTCAAGCCCGGCAATCATCCGCAGCAGGGTGGATTTGCCGCAGCCCGAGGGGCCGACAAAGACCACGAACTGCCCATCCTCGACGACCAGAGTGATCCCCTTGATCACCTCAAGTCCGCCATAGGATTTGCGCAGGTCTTGCAGCACCAGTCCGGCCATGGATTACCCTTTCACAGCGCCGGCGGTCATGCCTGCAACGATCTGACGGTTGAAAAAGATGAACACGATCAACGGCGGGATGGTGACCAGCAGGATGTTCATGAACAACAGATTGTATTGCGTGCTGAACTGGCTTTGGAAATTATACAGGGTCAGCTGGACAGTCACGTTTTCCCGGCCCGGCAAGTAATACAGCGGATTGGTGAAATCGTTGAAAATGCCGATGGATTGAACCACGATATTCGTTACAGTCACCGGTCTCAGCAGCGGCAGGATCACCCGGAAAAAAATCTGCCAGGACTTCGCCCCGTCGATAATCGCGGCTTCGTCCAGATCGCGGGGGATGGAGGCGATAAAGGCGCGATACAGCAGGATGGAAAAGGACAGACCATAGGCGGTCTGGATCAAGATCATGCCGTGAATGGTCTTGAACAGGCCGGTCCCCTGCAACACCCAGATCGTCGGGACAACTGCAGGCGGGATCATCAGCCCCGCAAGGACCAGCGCCATAATATAGCCATTCAGGCGGGATTTGCGCCGTTGCAGCACGAACCCGACCATGGCTGCGAACACCACCAGCAGGGTGACAGCCCCCACAGTAATCACGGTTGAGTTGAAATAGGCCAGCAAAAGCTGATAGTTACGTTCCTGGATGACAGCTTTGAAGTTGGTCCAGAACAGCCATTCTGTGGGCAGGCCGAAGTTTTGCTGCGAGGCTTCGGTCCGGTTTTTGACTGCCTGCAATGCGATAAAGATGAACGGCACAACAAAGATAAAGAACGCAAAGAACAGCGCCACCACCCCTTTGATCCGGGCGTTCCGGCGATTCACAACTCGACCTCGCGCCGGTTGAACCACCATGTCAACGGCAGGACGATGATGGCAATCAGTGCAAACAGGATCACGTTGCCTGCAGTCGACAGGCCATAAAACCCGGCCTGATATTGCTTGTAAATGACCGAGGCCACGACATCAGACGAAAACCCCGGCCCGCCACGGGTCATTGCCCAGATCAGGTCAAAAGATCGCAATCCGGCGATCAGGCTCAGGGTGATCACGGTCACGGTTGCGGGCCGCACCAATGGCAAAGTGATGCGCCAGAATTGCTGGATCCGGGTCGCGCCATCGATCCGGGACGCCTCGTAATAATCCTGCGGGATTGACGCGAGGCCCGCCATAAAGATCACCGTCGCCAATCCGACCCCTTTCCACAGGTCCACCAGCGCCACAGAAAACAGCGCCAGCGTCGGGTTGGTCAGCCAGCCGGGGCCGTCAATGCCGATGCTTTCCAAACTGACATTGATGATCCCTCGGGTAGGATGCATCATCACCGTAAAAGCAATCCCGACCCCGATGGTCGAGACGAGCACCGGAAAGAACATCACGGTGCGCAACAATCCGCGCGCGACGATTTCGCCGGTCAGCAGCACGGCCAAAAGCAGGCCGCAAATGGTTTTGAGACCGGATGTCAGAGTGGCATAGATGATAGTGTTGATCAGCCCCTGCACAAGAAATGGCTCGGAAAAGAACTGCCTGAAATTGGCCAGCCCGATGAATTGGGCCTCGAACAGGTTCCAGCGGGTCAGGCTGAACCACAGTGACGCCAATGTCGGCAACATAAAGAAAACGCCGTAAATAATGGCGGCAGGCAGGAAAAACCAACTGGGATAATATGACCTGCGTCTGGGGGGTGTCGCCATGCTGCGCCCTGTCGTTTAGGGATGCCCCCGCTCAGGAAAAGCGGGGGCATCCGGTCTGCCGATGTTACCAGATTACCAGTTCGGCAGGCCAAGCTGTTGCGCCTGTTTGCGCACATCCTCGTCATACAAGGCGGCGGCTTCGGCAGCGGGGCGGATGCCGGACCCAACCTCAACCGTGATCTGCTCCAGTGCCGGGCCCTTGATCGGCGACAGGAATTCCAACGCCGGAGCAGTCATGCCTTCGGTTTGAAAATACGGCATCATGTCGGCCACGACCGGGGGCACAGTATCCGGCAGGGTGCAGTCCTTGACCAGATAAGGACCAGTTGCCCCCATCGCCTCGGTCTGGATATCGCAGCCCTGCACTGTGGCGACAAAGTCCAGAAACCCCTTGGCCGCATCGATATTCTCGCTGGCCGCAGGAATATACAGACCCGCTGGCATCCAGACGGTCAGGCCATTTTGGGCCGCATCGGTGCCGGGCTGGGCAAAGAACCCTACATTGCCCACTGCATCGGGATAGGTTTCGGCGATGGACCCGATGGCAAAGGTCAGCATCGGGTAATGGGCGACTTCACCCTGGGCAATCATCCGCAAGCCGTCCTCGAAGGTAGCGGCGCCGAAATCCTCGTTCAGATAGCCCGCTTCGAACACCTGTTGCAGATGGTCGAAACCAGTCATGGCGGCGGGGGTGGTGGCATATTTGGCGACATTGTTGGTGTAGTCGGCGGCAAAATTCGGCACTGCGGCCTGCACGTTGTAGTAATCGGCCAGCACGAAAAGCTGCGAGGTCCATGTTGCCCCATAGGTCTGTCCGACCGGGACTTTACCCGCTGCCAGAATAGCCGCATTATTGGCCATGAATTCATCCCAAGTTTTCGGGATCGACAGACCAAGATCTTCATAAATCGGTATATTATACAGGATGCCGCCGCCCATCGCTGTGCCGATCGGAACGCCGTAAACATGGCCCTCTGCTGTCACAACCGTCTTGAAACTGTCCAGAATGTTGGCCTGCGCGGCCAGATCATCCACCGGAGCCAGTGTTTGGGTAGGGTTCAGCGCCTGAAACAAAGAGCCGGAATTATACAGGAACACATCGGCC
>JANOMH010000468.1:0-1779 GCA_031420215.1 Rhodobacterales bacterium
GGCTGCGGCCAATGCCACTTTGCAGGCCGCCGCATCCTCCAGGTTCACCGCGATGTGGCGGTCCGACCAAGGCAGATCGACGGCACTGCGCGACAGCGTCACCACAGTCCAGCCCTGCGCCTTAAGATGCTGACCCGCGTAGCTACCGGATAGCCCGGTCGCCCCCACGATCAACGCAATGTTTGCTTTCGTCATCGTACCGTTCTCATTTCTTGTTATGCGGCCGGGTTTTCGCTGCCGTGACGTCCATCACGGACAAGCATCAACGGACGGCAAGTCCGCCATCTTTCCGACCTCGAAACCACATCTGTTTTTCCGAAAGAAAGAGTGACGTCCAATCCGTAACCCCGTCTCAAACAGCCTCCCCGCTGCGCCAGCCCGGGCTGCATGCCCCAACAATCGCCCGACCGCCTCAGGAACGGTAACAAACAAAACGAAACAGCGTCGCATTGATTTATCCGGATCGGATAAATCTGACCTCACGCGCTCGACCCTGGCGACTGCCAGGCAAGCTTGCTCTTAACCGGGTTGCCTGACTGAGGGCGGGGCGGATTTCAAAGCCGTGGGCAATCCCCCCCATTTCTAAACGGGGCGCAATCGTAGAATCTGCGCAGCCATTTTCAGTTTCTGGACGGGTGTGATGTTACCGATGCCCATGTCCTGGCGGTCATTGTGATAAGTCCAGCGCCATTGCGCGGCAACGTCCTGAACCCGCGCGATGCTGTCGATGATGGGTTGAACCAACTGCCAAAAGTCACCCGCGACAAAACCCTTCAGGCGGCGACGACCTGGCCCGAGGCATTGAAGAGATGGTAGTGGTGTGCCTTGGGTGATACCGACAACGTTGCGCCCGCTGCGACCTGTGCCGTGCCTGGCAGGCGAACGGTCAGCAATTCTTCTTCCCCGATGTCGAGATAGGTGAAGCTGTCGGCACCGAGACTCTCGGAATGGACGGCGGTGCCGGTCCAGACACCTCCGCCGTCGCCGACGATCTCCAGATGTTCGGGGCGAACGCCGACATAGGGCGCGGGAAAAGCCTGAGCTTTGGCACCAGAGAGGATGTTCATCTGCGGTGAGCCGATGAACTGCGCCACGAACAGCGACTGTGGCGCGTTGTACAGCTCCATCGGCGTGCCGACCTGCTGCACCTCACCGTCCTTCAGCACAACGATGCGGTCGGCCATGGTCATGGCCTCGACCTGATCGTGGGTGACGTAGATCATCGTCGTGTCGGGCAGCGCGTCGCTCAGGCGCGCGATCTCGATCCGCATCTTCAGGCGCAGCGCCGCGTCGAGGTTCGACAGCGGCTCGTCAAACAGGAAAACCTTGGGATTGCGCACAATCGCCCGCCCGATGGCGACGCGCTGGCGCTGACCGCCCGAAAGGTCCTTGGGCTTGCGGTTGAGGTAGGGTGTAAGGTGCAATGTCTCGGCGGCTGCGGCCACGGCGGCGTCGCGCCCGGATTTCGGCATCTTGGCGATGCGCAGCGCGTAGGCCATGTTCTGGGCCACCGTCATGTGCGGGTATCCGGCCTTCCCGGTGCGCTCTGACGTCTGGTCGGACATCGACAATTACCGCTTGGGCCATTGGCTGACCGGGCGGATCGGCGGCTGCGGCCTGGCAGAATTGGTCCGCGAGCTCTGCCGCACCGGCGGCGTGCCACTGGACCTGATTGATGTCAGCCAGTTGGCCGCAACGGTGCCCGGCTATGCCATCACCGCAATCGAAAGCGCTCGGGCGTCCATTGCCCCCTTGGCACAATTTTACGGCTTCGATGTT
>JANOMH010000469.1:0-4127 GCA_031420215.1 Rhodobacterales bacterium
GGCCGAATATGGTCTGCCGCACATTTCTCTCTCGCCGAGGGCGGCCATGTTTCCTATAACAGGCCAAAGTTGCGCGGGCGCAAATGACAAGGGCCAGAACATGAGCGGAGAACTATCCCCGATCGACAAAGCGAAATTCGCGGCCGCCCGGCGGGCAACGCAATATGTCGAAAACGGCATGCGCGTCGGGTTGGGCACCGGGTCCACCGCCGCATGGCTGGTGCGCTGTCTGGGCGAAATGGTCCGGGACGAGGGGTTGCGGATCAAGGGCGTGCCCACATCCGCCCGCACCGCCCAACTGGCCCGCGATGTGGGGATCAACGTGGTGTCACTGGACGAGGCCCGCTGGCTCGATGTGACCATTGACGGAGCGGATGAATATGACAGCAATCTCAACCTGATCAAAGGCGGTGGCGGCGCGCTGTTGCAGGAAAAGATTGTCGCCACCGCCAGCGATCAGATGATCGTCATCGCCGATATTGGCAAACAGGTCGAAACGCTGGGCGCATTTCCCTTGCCCATCGAAGTGATCCCGTTCGGCTGGCAGACCACCAAGACTCTGGTCGAGGAAACCCTGATCGGCATGGATGTGCTGGGCCGGTCCACCAGCCTGCGGATGAACGGCGAGCGCCCGTTTATTACCGACGAGGGCAATTATATCGTCGATCTGCACCTGAACCGGATCGGCAACCCGCGCCAGATGTCACTGGTGTTGAACCAGATCCCGGGGGTGGTCGAGAACGGGCTGTTCATCGACATTTGTGATGTCGTGATCATCGGCTACGGCGACGGCAGGGTCGAGGTGCGGGATATCAACAAGGGCTCGGTCGAGGAAAGCCGGTTCGATTTCATGGAAAATGAGAATTTGTTCACGGATATTGCGGAGTAAGGATGAAGTGTCTGTCTGCTGGCCTCGCTAATCTGGTCAAAACATGCGGATTTTCTATCGCATTTATGACAAGCGCTGAGGGTGTCAGTGCTTGTCAGCCCAACTATCAATCTATTGTTCTCGGTGACATCCTTGAGGCTGATCTCGTGGTCGCCGGAGATTTCTTACACGTCAGGCAAATCAGCGTCACAAATCCTGTCTCCGGCAGAACGCGGCAATATGATGAATACCTTTTGCTGGTAGGTGATTTTCTTTCAAGGCTAAGACCATTTGAAGTTCGACCCCGCCGGATTTGGATCGACTTAGAGGGAGGGATATACCGATTTCCAGATGACCAAAGAGTCGCATCAGTTGTAGTCGCTCTTGACCGATCGGGTCTGATTCCTCGCATTAGGCCTTCGGTATTTGGTGAGCGCATTGAACTGCCCGCCGAAGAGATAATGACAATACACGGGCAAAGCCCCTGTAAAGGAGGGTTTATGTTCGACGCCAGTAGTGAAGCTGGTCGCGCAATTGTCCAAATTTTTGACGGGCGGGGCAACGCTCAGGCTGAGGTCGAAGTTTTCGCGGAGTTTCTTCGCATGAATGGTGAAACTGGACTCTATTGATCTTGATAATTCAGAATTATCTGACGTCGAATGGCAAGGGCAACATTTTTTTTGCCCCGCGCCCCGTCGGTGATCTGAACGACCGCGCCAATTCAGCTGTGGTGCGGATATCTGTAGGTGCGTTTCGTAAATTGAACTTCGAGGTGCCGCTTGGCTAAGAAATTGTCATCCGAATTCCCAGATTTCCAGCGGATGTTTAGGGGAGGCTTCGGGGGGCGCGTGGGTTGCACCCACCCTACGCGGACCGGGCGGCTGGCTCTGGCCAAGGCGGTTGTCCTGTGGGATACCTCTCCCGACCAACATGGATGATCCCAGATGAGCGATATGGCCTTTGATGTAGACCTGTTCGTGATCGGCGGCGGCTCTGGCGGGGTGCGGGCCGCACGGATGGCCGCAGCGACCGGGGCGACTGTGGCCTTGGCCGAGGAAAGCCGGATGGGGGGCACTTGTGTCATCCGGGGCTGTGTGCCGAAAAAGCTGATGGTGTTTGCCAGCAGTTTCCGCGACATGCCGTCCGAGGCGCGGGCCTATGGCTGGGATATCCCGGATGGGTCATTCGACTGGCCGCAGTTCCAGACCCACCTGCACACAGAACTGGACCGGTTGGAACAGGCCTACCGCAAACTGCTGACCACTTCGGGCGTGACCATCCATGATGCACGGGCCACGCTGCAGGATGCGCATTCCGTCCGGCTGGACACCGGCGAGGTGATCAGCGCCCGCCACATCCTGATTGCCACCGGCGGCCACCCGGAAAAGCCTGACATGCCGGGGGCGGAGTTGGGGATTACCTCGAACGATGTTTTCGACCTGAAAGACCTGCCAAAGTCGATCCTGATCATCGGCGGCGGCTATATCGCCTGCGAATTCGCCTGCATCCTGAACGGGCTTGGCGTGGAAGTGACCCAATTCTACCGCGGTGCCCAAATCCTGCGTGGCTTTGATGACGAGGCGCGGGGGCTGTTGGCCGAAGCGATGCGGGCCCAAGGGATCGACCTGCATTGTGGCACCAATATTCTGGGCATGGGTTTGGCCGAGGGTGATTTGGGCCCGGTGACCGGGGCCTTGATGGGCCTGCCTGCGGTCGAAATTCCGGTGACGCCGATCCATCATGGACATAAGGGCCCGATCCGGGTCAAGGCCAGCAATGGCTCTGAGCGAACCTATGACGCGGTGCTGTTTGCCACCGGGCGCAGGCCGAACACTGCAGGGCTTGGGCTGGAACCCACCGGCGTGCAGATCGGCCGGCGAGGGGAAATTTCCGTAGACCAGTATTCCCAAACCGCTGTGCCGTCGATCTTTGCGATTGGCGATGTGACCGGCCGGGTCGCCCTGACCCCGGTGGCGATCCGCGAAGGCATGGCCTTTGTGGACACCCTGTTCCACGGCAACCCAACCCCGGTCGATCACAACCTGATCCCCAGCGCCGTGTTTACCCAGCCCGAAATTGGCACTATCGGCCTGTCCGAAGAAGCCGCGCGCGCAATCGAACCGATTGAGGTTTACGCAACTTCTTTCCGCCCGATGCGCACCGCTTTTGCCGGTTTCGATCAACGGGTCCTGATGAAACTGATCGTCTCCAAGTCGACCCGCAAAGTTCTGGGCTGTCATATCGTCGCACCGGAAGCTGGCGAAATGATCCAGTTGGCCGCGATAGCGATCAAAATGGGGGCGACGAAAGAGGATTTTGACCGGACTTGCGCGGTTCATCCGACCATGTCGGAAGAACTGGTCACCATGCGGACGCCTGTTCGCACAACTTGAGTGGGGGCGGACCCCGGCAAGAACAACTTGAATTCGGCGCAAAAGCGCACACATGTCAACCTGATAGCCCCGGGAAGGGGCACCAAAGAGGAAGCACAGACTTTATGGCTGGAAATAATGGAGGCCCCTGGGGCGGCGGCGGTGGTAATCGCGGTGACGATGACGACGATGAAAAGCCCAAGCGCCCGACCGGTGGCCGCAGGCCCGGAGAGGGCCCGCAAATCCCCGAGATTGACGAACTGATGAACAAAGGCCGCGAGCAATTGCGCGTTCTGATGGGCGGCGGCAATCGCGGCGGCAACGGCTCTGGCGGCCCGCAGGAACCATTCCGGGTGTCCCGTGGCATGGTGGGGCTGGGCGTGGCCGGTGTAGCCCTGCTTTGGGCGTTCATGTCATTCTATACGGTGCGCCCCGAAGAAAAATCGGTCGAGCTGTTTCTGGGTGCCCGGTATCAAACTGGCGAACCCGGCCTGAACTTTGCGCCTTGGCCATTGGTGAAATACGAAGTGATTAATGTAACGTCAGAGCGGACCGAATCCATCGGCGGGGCAGGCACCAGCAATGACGGATCGGGCCTGATGTTGACCACAGACGCCAATATCGTCGATATCGGCTTTCAGGTGGTCTGGAAAATCAACGACCCCGAAAAAGTGCTGTTCAATATCAGCGACCCCGAACTGACCGTGCGCGCCGTGTCAGAATCGGTGATGCGCGAGATTATCGCGGCATCGACCCTTGCCCCCATCCTGAACCGCGACCGGGGCTTGATTGCCGATACCGTGATGACCAATGTGCAGGCCACGCTGGACCAATATGACAGCGGTATTTCCATCGTCCGGGTCAACCTGGAACGCGCCGATCCGCCG
>JANOMH010000470.1:0-1511 GCA_031420215.1 Rhodobacterales bacterium
GCGACCTCTGACATCGGGGCCAACAGGGGCAGGCCGCCCCGGTCATCGGTCACGGTTTCATAGGCGATGCAGGTCGCACCGGAGGCGAGCAGGTCGTGGGTCTGGGCCGGGTCGGGGGCCAGATGCAGATAGGTGAACAACACCTGCCCGGCGCGCAGCATCTTGCGTTCACCGGGCTGGGGTTCCTTGACCTTGACGATCATGTCGGCCAGCGCGAACACCTCGGTGGCGGTGCCAACGATCTGCGCGCCTGCAGCGATGTAATCGGCATCCGCAAAGCCCGCGCCGGTCCCGGCATTGGTCTCGACCGTGACCCTGTGCCCATGCGCCACGGCTTCGCGTACTGCATTGGGGGTGACGCCGACGCGGTATTCCTGCGGCTTGATTTCTTTGGGGCAACCGATGTGCATGGCTCTCTCCTGTTGGGTTGCGCGCAGTATCGGCGGAATGTCACGCAATTGCTTGGTGAATTTTCCTGTCTTTCGGGCAATAAATCGAATAAATATGCGGATATTATTGTTTTTATCGAAGGATCTTGCGTCATATGGAGTTAGACAGCCTAGATCGCCGCATTCTTGAGGCATTACAAAAGACCGGGCGCATGTCGAATGCGGAACTATCGGAGCAGGTGAACTTGTCGCCGTCGGCCTGTCACCGGCGTGTGCAACGGCTGGAGACAGAGGGGGTGATCCGCGATTACGTGGCCCTGCTCAACCCGCGCAAGATCGGGCGGCAGACCACGGTGTTTGTCGAGATCACGCTGTCCGGGCAGGCCGATGAGGTGCTGGAGGCCTTCGAAAAGGCGGTGGCAAAAGTGCCCGATGTGCTGGAATGCCATCTGATGGCGGGATCGGCGGATTACCTTTTGAAGGTGGTCGCATTGGACACCGAAGATTTCGCCCGGATCCACCGAAAATCGCTGGCGACATTACCGGGGGTTGCGCAGATGCAGTCGTCTTTTGCGTTGCGCACGGTGCGGCAGACGACGGCTTTGCCCATATTCGGATAGATCAATGATCATTTGACGCAGACGCAAGTCTGCCAGAACTGACTTGATCGATCATTCAAAGCCGTACATGATCGTCTTATTCCAAAGATTTTTAGTAGTCGCACTGGTCGCCTAGACCATCACATATTGAAAGGAACACATGATGCCCCTCACCCCCGAAACATGGCTAAACGAATTCACCGTCAATCTGACCACGACCAACACCCAGAGCCGCCCGCGCATCACGCAACTGGCCAACGGCAACATCCTTGTCAGCTGGGACAGCAGCAATGACACCGGCGTCGGATCGCCGACCGGGATCGACATGATCGGCCAGATCTTTACCCCGCTGGGTGAACCGGTCGGCGTCGAATTCCGCCTCAACATCGCCTTCAATGTCGATGATGAACAGGATGGCGATATTGCGGCCCTGCCCGGCGGCGGCTTTGTCGTGGTCTACGAAGACAATGATGGCGCCACCAACAGCATCCGGCTGCAGGAATTCGATGCCGCCGGCAACACG
>JANOMH010000471.1:0-4075 GCA_031420215.1 Rhodobacterales bacterium
CCCAAGCGGAATCGCGCGTAGTCCCAAAACAAGTCACTTGCCGGGATGCGGGCTTATCTGCGCTACTGGGGGCCAAGTCAAGTGCCCCCCACTTCGAATGGGGCACCTTTGGAAAGGCCCCGGATGACACGTTTTGCCCCGCTCGCCCTGATCCTGCTCGCCGCCTGCGGACCGCAAGGCGAACCGCTGTTTTCGCCCTTTGATCCGGCGCAAAACGGGATCAACGCGGCGGCCTACAGCCAAAGGCGCGGATCGGTTGAACTGATCGTCAAATCCGAATTTCCGGCCATCCTGAGCGATATCAGCGCAGGGTCCGGCCCGGCCCTGACCCGCGCGATGGAGGCGGCCCTGATCCCGGTTCAGGACAGGCCAACGCGTGTGCTGCAGCTTCAGGGCGATCTGGGGCTATATGCGGCCAATCCCGGCGCGCTGGTCACGGCACTTGTGATCTATGGCGGCTAAAGCGTGTCGCCAACCATATATTTAGCCGATGCCAGACCCAGTTCGCGGGAAATATCGATGAACATCTGGTCAAAGGCGTCGAACACTGCCCGGTTCAGATCGGCCCCGGCGGGCGTTTCGGAAAAGGCGATATAGGCCTCGATATCGGCATCACTGAGCGGGGCATAGGCCATCAGCAGAAACGACGCCACCCATTCCGTCGTGGTGTTGCGGATCTCGGGTTCCTGATCCCAGACATTGGCCAGAACCTCGTCATCGGTCAGTCCGGGTGCAGCCGCACCGCCCTGCATCAGCCCCTGATAAAACGCATAACTCGCATTCAGCGCGCCGACGACATTGGTCTCGATCAGATCATTGGCCTCGGCAAAGCGCATGAGCAGCTGATAGCGGGGCGTATTGTCGGCCATTGCCACTGCTGCGGCGTCCCTGGCGGCGGCCTCGATTGCTTCATCCAGCTGGGCGCGGCGGGCCGATACCTCAAGGGCGGAAAACGACTGGCCCGGCTCGGTGGTAAAAAACGCCAGCATCGCCGGGATGTCAGCGCCTTCCAGCTCTGCGGCAAAAGCGGCCTCGGACTGCGGACGCATGCGCGCAATGTCATAGATCAGCTCGACCTGCGCGCTCCAGTCGGGGTCAATGGCGACGGGGAACAGATCATCACCGATCTTGGCCCCATAGCTGATCCCCTCCTCACGCATCACCTCAAGTATCTCGGGCAAGCGCAACGCTGCATAAAGCTCTTGCACTTGCGACTGTGTGGCCTGGGTCTGCGCCGGATCGGCAGGCGCGGTCTGGACAAGGGTGGTCTGGGCAAGGGCGGTCTGGGCAAGGGCGGTCTGGGCAAAGTTGGGCTGCAGAGCGATAAACAGGGCAAAAACCGGGGCGACAAAGCGGTGTAACATCAGGGTCCTCGAAACTGGGTCGCGCCCACCCTAGAACCCAAGGCCGGTTTTTCCAAGGCCGCGCGGGCCCCGCTAACGGCATTGTCAGCCGCAGTTGATGAGAAAGCCCGATAATTGGGGCTTGCGGGCCTACGCCAGGATCAGTAAACGCAGGGCCGATCATAGCACAGATCACGGAGAGGTGGCAGAGTGGTCGAATGCGGCGGTCTCGAAAACCGTTGTCGGTGCAAGCCGACCCAGGGTTCGAATCCCTGTCTCTCCGCCACACATGCTGGATATAATCAATAAAATCAATGTATTGCAAAATGCGTTCGATTTTTATCTCCCACGTACCCCCCCAGTTGGCGTTGGCTTGCCCCTGATTGTGCCGGAATGTCATGCTGAAATTCTTACCCCGACACTGAATTTTCTGAAATGTGAAAGTGTGCGCGTGACGTCCCGCACGAACGGACTGAAGTTGTCTGGGTAGTTCCCAGCTTGACCACCAAATGCTGCGCTGTCAACGTCGTGAAAACTAGCCGCCACAGGTGTCCGGAAACAGGAGCATAGCAACATTGCGTTCCGTCTTGGTAACTATCACGTTGGGGTTACCCAGCGTCGGGTTGACCGAGCCAACAAGGGGAACACTTATCGGGCCAGAAGGTCACATAATCGACTATGAGTGCGTGCCTTCCAATGCGTCAATCGCTACGGCCTTCCGATTTTGAGGCTCGAATGATGGACCCCGCGTCCATATCACCGAACACTATGTCGAGGTGCTGCGCGACTGGCGCAAGCGACTGGCGCAAGCGACTGGCGCAAGCGACTGGCGCAAGCGACTGGCCTGGGGTCAAGCCGAAACCCGCCTCTATACCCGCCACCGCTGGTGGGTCGAGGGTGCGCACGGGCTGGCCAAAACCCTCCACGGAATGGCCCGAGCCGCCCGACGCGGCCTCGAAAACATGAACATACAGGCCCTGCTCACCGCCACCGCCACCAACCTCAAGCGGCTGGCCAAGGCGATCCTGCTTGCTCTGCTCCACGCCTCGCTCGTCGCCTGACATGAACAAACTGTCACGGCATAGCAGCAAACCAGAATGACTTTATCAATAGCCCCCGGGGGATCGTTTGCCCCGAAAACGGGCGGAGTCCAGAGACCCAGAGAAATTGCAGCGTAAGGTGGGTTTTAACCCACGCTAGCGGACAGTTACCGCCGCCCCAGCGCCCTCGGGTCGCGGCAGAGTGGCATGGGCCCCAGCGATCCGGGCCAGTGTGGTCGCAACGGCCGGTCCCGGTTCACTCGACTTGCGGGTCGCCAGACTGACATGCAACAGCATGTGCTCGCCGGTGGCCACCACCTGATCCCCGGCCCACATCCGGTTGAAAAGATGCAATTTCTTGCCCAGGCCGGCCAAACACTGCGTCGTCACGCTGATCTTGGCGCCGGCCTTGACCTCGACCAAATGGCGGATATGGGTCTCGGCGGTGAAATAGCTGCCGCCGGTAGCGATGTAAGCGGCATCACAGCCGATCAGCGCCATGAACCGGTCCGACGCTTCGCTGAACGCCTGCCCATAACGGCTGTCGTTCATGTGAATGTTGTAGTCGGTCCAGTCCAGCGGCACCGCCCGCTCCAGCGTCAGGATCGGCTGGCTCAGGTCCGCTTCATCCAGACCGGGCAGGCTGTTCATCCGTTTATCCTGCGCATTCAGCAGCTTGCCAGCGCCCCAATCCCGCGCCTTCAGCCCGCGCAGGATGGTGACAAGGTTGCCGTCGCGGATCCGCTCCAGTTCCCTTATCGTGTAGGCACCGGATTGCGCATCGGACTGTTCGGCAACCGTGTCGATCAGGTCCTGGGTCAGGTCCGGCACATCGGTCAGCCGGCTCCAGGGCCAGGTCAGGCAGGGCCCGAACTGCGCGATGAAATGGCGCATCCCGGCCTCGCCGCCAGCAATGCGATACCCCTCGAACAGGCCGATCTGCGCCCAACGCAACCCGAACCCGTAGCGGATCGCATTGTCGATTTCCTCGGTGGTGGCGATCCCGTCCTTGATCAGCCACAACGCCTCGCGCCAGACCGATTCCAGAAACCGGTCGGCGATATGGGCGTCGATTTCGCGGCGCACATGCAACGGATACGACCCGATACCTGTGATGATCTCCTTGGCGGTGGTGACCACATGATCGGGATTGGCCGGACTCGGGACCAACTCTACAAGGGGCAAAAGGTAAACCGGGACAAAGGGATGTGCGACCAGAATCTGTCCCGGCCTTGCCGACCCCTGCTGGAGTTCCGAGGGCTTGAAGCCAGAGGTTGATGATCCGATGATGGCGTCCGGCCCCGCAGATTGCTGGATTTGCGCGAGGACCTGAAGCTTGATGTCCAGACGCTCCGGCACCGATTCCTGAATCCACGCAGCCCCTTCAACCGCCCCGGACATTGTGTCGTGAAAAGACAACGCCCCCTCGGGTGGCAGGGCCACGTCGGACAAACCGGGCAATGAGGCCCGCGCATTGTCCAGCACCTCGCCGATCTTGCGCTGCGCCTGCGGGTCGGTGTCGAACACCCGCACGTTCCAGCCCATCAACAAAAACCGCGCCGCCCAACCGCCGCCAATGACGCCACCGCCAATAATCGCTGCCGTTTTCATCACTTACCCCTCTAGGCGGCCCAGATCATAGCCGCTGAATTCCAAAATCTCTCGCGCTGCCCTTGTCCGGTCGACCGAAGC
>JANOMH010000472.1:0-8299 GCA_031420215.1 Rhodobacterales bacterium
GCCCAGCCGTTCGATGCGCAATTCCATGTCGCGGATGTATCGCGCGATGCGCCCGGCGGCCAGAGGGCTGGCCAACTGTATGTTTCCATTTCCGACAATAGTGTTCATATTTGCTGTGCACTACATCGCCAAAGGCGTCAATTTGAAGGATGGGATGATGACAAAGCCAATCGCCGCCGGTGCCAAGGTCGGACATGTGCACCTGAAAGTCGCGGATCTGGAACGCGCGATTGGGTTTTATTCCGGTGTTTTGGGGTTTGAATTACAGGCCCGCTATGGCGCGCAGGCAGCGTTCCTGTCGGCAGGCGGTTATCATCATCATATCGGGCTGAATACGTGGGAAAGCCTGGGGGCGACGCCACCGCCGCCGGGGCACACGGGTCTGTATCACACCGCATTCCTGTATCCTGACCGCAAATCCTTGGCGCAGGTGCTGAAATCGGTGCTGGACGCAGGCATTCCTCTGGACGGGGCGGCTGATCACGGCGTGAGCGAAGCGATTTACTTGCGTGACCCGGATCAGAACGGGGTCGAGCTCTACCGCGACCGCCCGGAAGCTGAATGGCCGCGCGATGCGGATGGCGCATTAAAGATGTCGAACACCCGGTTTGATCTGGACAAACTGCTGGCCGAGGCCTGAGCCTGTCACAAAACGGACTCCGACTCGGATCATAAAATGGCGGGCTTGCTCTGGAGCGTCCGTTCAGCAGCAACCCTGCCAGCCTTGCCTACAGGGCTGGCGGCATCGGCCCCGTTCCCGCCGGTGATCAGAATGCGCCCGGGACACCCCGCCCGGGCGCATTTTCTTTCGAAAACCTAAAAGATCAGAATATCCGCCGTCGTCACCGTGGCCCCGGTTTGCAGATCGGCGACCAGCGTCAAGCCGCCCGCGACATTGCCATTGGCATCGAACCACAGCGTCTGATCCGTGGTCCGGAAAATAAACCGGTCATTGCTGTCCTGCGCGATATTGTCGGCCCGGGTCTGGAACTGCGCAGCCGCCAGCGCGCCAACCAGCAACCCGCCACCAAACCCCGCATCGTCAAAATAAAACCTGTCGTTGTTGCCAACAACCGCACCGAAATCACTGATCACATCGCCACCATCGCCCGGCTTTTCAAAGACAAACCTGTCATCCCCCAGCCCCCCGGTGAGCCGGTCAATCCCGGCCCCTCCGAAAAAAACGTCCAGCCCGTTGCCGCCCGACAGCGTATCCACCCCGCCATAGCCGCGCAGAACATTATTCGCGGCGTCACCTACCAGCACATCAGCCCCAAGCGCCGAGCCTTGCACATTTTCGATCCCGATATAGTCATCGCCCACCGCCGTCCCGGTGTTCAGTCCGGACCCGTCGAGATAGACCCGCACCCCTGACGTGCTGCGAAAATCCAGCGTATCGGCGCCGGTGCCGCCGTCGAACACCTCGATCCCGCTGCCCGGCCGGAAGGTGTCACTGCCGTCCTCGCCGTAAACCGTGCCATCGACAAAACCACCGCGCCCGTCATAGCGGTCATCGCCGCCGCCCAGCAGGATATCCCCGATCATCTCGCCCCGGTTGCGGATCAGATCGGTCGCAGTCGCGCCGGTGCTCAAAAAAGCCGCGACGGCACCGCGGATGGTGCCGGTGTTGCTCAGCGACAGGGTTTCCGTGCCAGCGTGGCGAATGGCTTCATTGACGCCGCCGATAATATCCCCGGCATTGTCGATGCGCGACACGCCCAGCCCATTTCCATTGAAATAGGCACCGCCACTGAGCAACCCAAAGTTGTCCAATCTGGCGTTGGTACACTGAATTACAACGCCAAAAAGCTCGCCGTAAACAACCCCGGTGCTGGCAATCACGACAGCGTTGCCAGAGTCCAAATCAGGATTGTCACCAAGAAACACGCCGTAAGCACCCGCAACGGCACCTTCGATGTGAGCTGTATGATTGCTTCCGGACCCGATAATTGCAAAGAAATCATCGGTGGAAACCACCACACCATTCCGGGTGACCCAAACGTCATTACCATTGGGGAGATTAACCCGGATGTCGGGACCGGAAATGTCGGTATTAACAACTTGGGTGGCCATGCGATGCTCCAATGCAGGTCGGGGCGGGAATGGATCCGAACTATCCCGGCCCCGGGCGGGATGAAACGGCTCTGACGGTTCAAATCTGCGCCCAGCCTAGCACATTCCGTGGCACCTGACTACGCGCGGGGCCGCCTCGGCGAACCCCGTTGCCAGCCCGCCCCGGTTGCGCCACTATCCCGGCTGGCAACAGGGAGGCCGCGATGCGAAAATTTCTCGTGGTGCTGGATGACAGCCGCGAATGCCTGAACGCGATGCGCTTTGCCGCGATGCGGGCGGCGCATACCGGGGGCGGGGTGCAAATCCTGTCGATCATCCCGCCCGATGACTTTAACCATTGGGCCGGGGTTGGCGAGATTATGCGCCAGGAGGCCCGCGAACGGATCGAGGTGCATTTCGAAGTGTTCGCCAAATGGATGCGCGACAAGCAGGGCGTCGATCCCGAATTGGTGATCCGCGAGGGCGACCCGGTGCCCGAGATCATGGCGCAGATCCGCGAGGATGGCTCCATCGGGGTGATCGTGCTGGGGGCGGCCACCGATAACAAAGGGCCGGGGCCATTGGTGACACAGCTGACCCGGGTGATCGGCACCCTGCCGATTCCGATCACGATTGTGCCCGGCGATATGTCGAAAGAGCGGCTGGAACAGATTACCTGATGGCGGCGGACACGGGGCTGCCCCCGGTCGGCTTGGGCGACTTTTGACCCATAGGGCGGACCCTGGTGGGAGGGGCGTCTTTGCAATGCTACAATGACGACGAATGGTGGCCGAAGTCATAAACAGCTCTGCAGTCGAGAAGCCTGCAAGGCAGATAAAGGAAGCCGAATGACTGATATTCATGTGGACCGGCGTGGTCTTCTGCGCGGTTTGGGTCGTTGTGCCAGCTTACCCGTGGCAGCGGTGCGGCGCAGTTGCGGCGGCAGTCGAAGTGGTCGAGAATAACGCGATATTCGAGGGTGCGATCGGGTCAATGGTCGAGCCGATCGTTCCCGCCGTCTTGTCGGCCAAGAGTGCTGAAGGCGATCTGCTGGAAAACTCCGTCCGTGCCAATGTGGAACGGGTCGTTGCCAGATTGCTGACTTCGGGTGTCGTCATCGAGAATTTGGTCGAAGAGGGCAAACTCATGGTGGTCGGTGCCCGCTATGATCTGGAAGATGGGGTCGTCGAATTCCTCTGAAGGCAGTTCTGCTGCGCCCTTCCCGACCAGTCTCGGAAAGGCGCAAGCGTCCGTCGGTTGTGCAAACGAAAGGCCGTCCCCATCAGGGGTCGGCCTGTGTTATTTTTAGAATCATTCCAAGCTATGGCAGGTGCAAACCTTGACTTGCCCGCCTGCGGGGCGCATATGTCAATTCTGACAAAAAAGGTTGGCCAGCTCATGTTCATCCAGACCGAATCCACGCCGAACCCCGCTACGCTGAAGTTTCTGCCCGCTCAGGCTGTGCTCGACGTAGGGACCGCTGATTTCCCGAATGAAGCGGCTGCCGCCGGCTCTCCCTTGGCCAAACGCATCTTTGCGACGGGTCAAGTGACGGGTGTTTTCTTTGGCAATGATTTCATCACGGTGACCAAGGCGGAAGGTGCCGAATGGGACCATATCAAACCCGCCATTCTGGGTGCGGTGATGGAGCATTACCAATCCGGTCAACCCACGATTGAAGGCGGCAAAGTCGCCTCTGGTCATGCTGAACATTCAGGCGAGGATTCTGGAATCGTCGACCAGATCAAGGAACTGCTGGATACCCGCGTTCGCCCGGCCGTGGCACAGGATGGTGGCGACATTACATTTCACGGGTTTGACCGGGGTATCGTCTATCTGCACATGCAAGGCGCTTGTGCCGGTTGCCCATCTTCCAGCCTGACCCTGAAAATGGGCATCGAGAACCTGCTGCGCCATTATATCCCCGAGGTGGTCGAGGTCCGGCCTGTTGCGGCCTGAGCGGCCGCACATACTGAAAATGCGGCCTAGGCTGATCCTCGCATTCGACACAACGGCGGCGCATTGTGCCGCCGCTTTGCTGTCGGGCGATGACCTGTTGGCCGTCCGGGTTGACCCGATGGCCAAAGGGCAGGCTGAACATCTGATGGGGATGCTGTCCGAGGTGTTGGCCGGGCAGGGCTTTGGCTGGTCTGATCTGACCTGCATCGGCGTGGGCACCGGCCCCGGCAATTTTACCGGCATCCGCATTGCCGTGGCCGCTGCCCGTGGGTTGGCTTTGGGTCTGGGCATTCCGGCGATTGGCGTGAACGGGTTTGACGCTGCGGGCCATGGTCTGCCCCGCCCGGTGAACATAGCCATCTCGGCCCCGCGCGACATGGCTTATGTGCAGGTTTTGCATGAAACCCGGTCCGAATTGCCGGCCTTGGTGCCACTGTCCGAAGTGCGCGATGCCGTTTGGCCCGGCCCGCCCGAAGTGGCCCTGACAGCCATAGCCCGGATCGCGGCCCTGCGCTGTGGCTCACCGCAGCCCCGCCCTGCGCCGCTTTATGTTCGTCCGCCTGATGCCGCCCCGTCGCGCGATGCGCCCCCGATATTGCTGTGACCTTGGCTGCGGCGCTGGCCGCCACCCACGCCCGCGCGTTCAGGACGGATCGGGCGTGGTCTGAGACCGAATTTGCGGACTTGTTGGGCAACCCAGGCATTCTGTTTACTGGCAATGCCACCGCTTTTGTCCTGGGTCGGATCATTCTTGACGAGGTCGAGATTCTGACGTTGGCGACCGACCCTGTCGCACAGCGTAACGGATTGGCGCGGGCCGCCTTGGCCCAGTTTGAAACTGACGCAAGGCGGCGGGGTGCTGGCATGGTATTCCTGGAGGTAGCGCAGGATAACATTGCCGCACAACGGCTTTACGCCGCTTCCAGCTATGGTCAGGTCGGGTTGCGCCCCGGATATTACGCACGCACAACCGGCCGGCCAGTCGCGGCACTGATCTTGCGCAAAGCCCTGTAGCCCCCCCCGAATCGACCAAGGGCTGGCACCGAAAAGCTGCCACGTCTGAACCCCGCAGATGCACCCACCTGCCCAAATCCCGTCGGCCCGCCGCTGTTTTCGCTCATTTATTTGACCTTTTGGTAAAATAACCTGCGATACGCGCAGAAATAACAGTTGACCCGTCCTATATTGCGGCCCCTAAATTGACTTCGACACGACTGATGTCAGTAACTTGGGGCCTGGACTGGCGAGACCAAGTCAAAAAACTGTTTGGGAGACGACTATGACCTTCATGAAGAAATTCCTCGGTGCGACCGCCCTGCTGGCGTTGTCCGCCGGTGCTGCCCTTGCCGACCCTGCCATCATCTTTGACCTGGGTGGCAAGTTCGACAAATCCTTCAACGAATCCGCCTTTGCCGGTGCGACCCGTTGGGCTGAAGAGACTGGCGGCACCTTTGCCGAGACCGAGTTGCAGTCGGATGCCCAGCGCGAACAGGCCCTGCGCCGCTTTGCCGAGGCAGGCAATAACCCCATCGTGATGGCTGGTTTCTCGTTCGCCAACGCCCTGACCACCGTGGCCCCGGACTATCCCGACACCAAGTTCGTCATCATCGACATGGTGGTTGATGCGCCGAACGTCCGCTCGGTGGTGTTCAACGAGCATGAGGGGTCCTACCTCGTGGGCATGCTGGCTGCGATGGCATCGGAATCCGGCACGGTCGGCTTTATCGGCGGTATGGACATCCCGCTGATCCGCAAATTCGCCTGCGGCTATGCCCAGGGCGTATTGGCGGTGAACCCGGAGGCGACCGTGATTGCCAACATGACCGGCACCACACCCGCCGCATGGAATGACCCGGTGAAAGGCGCCGAACTGACGCTGGCCCAGATCTCCCAGGGCGCTGACGTGGTTTATGCTGCTGCCGGTGGCACTGGCGTGGGCGTGTTGCAAACCGCCGCAGACAGCGACATCCTGTCGATCGGTGTGGATGCGAACCAGAACTACCTGCACCCCGGTCAGGTGCTGACCTCGATGCTGAAGCGCGTCGATAACGCTGTGTATCAGGCGTTCACGGATGGGCCAGAGCTTGAGACCGGGTTCAACGTGATGGGCGTGGGCAACGCGGGCGTGGGCTATGCGCTGGACGAATTTAACCAGCCGCTGATCACTGCCGAAATGCAGACCGCTGTTGATGCCGCCGCAGCCGCTATCACCGATGGATCGCTGGCCGTGCATGACTACACCACCGACGAAACCTGCCCGGGCCTGACGTTCTGATTTACGTCCAAGGTTGATAAAACGGGGCCGTGCTGCACCAGTGGCGCGGCCCTCTTCGTAAGCGGGGGACGGGCATGGCAGATCAGATTCCGGCAATCGAATTGCGCGGCATATCCAAGGCGTTTGGCCCGGTGCAGGCGAACAAGGATATCTCGATCCGCGTCATGCCCGGCACGATCCACGGGATTATTGGCGAGAATGGCGCGGGAAAATCCACACTGATGTCGATCCTGTATGGGTTCTACAAGGCCGACGCGGGCGAGATCTTCATTGCGGGCAAGAAAACCCTGATCCCCGACAGCCAGTCCGCGATTGCCGCTGGCATCGGCATGGTGTTCCAGCATTTCAAGCTGGTCGAGAACTTTACCGTTCTGGAGAATGTGATTCTGGGGGCCGAAGATGGCCAATTGCTGCGGCCTTCGCTGGCTAAGGCCCGCCAACAGTTGAAACAACTGGCCGCTGAATATGAACTGAATATTGAACCCGACGCCCTGATCGAAGAGATCGGCGTGGGTATGCAACAGCGGGTGGAAATCCTGAAAGCCCTGTATCGCCGTGCTGATATTCTGATTCTGGACGAACCCACCGGCGTGCTGACCCCCGCCGAGGCCGACCATTTGTTCCGCATCTTGGAAAACCTGAAGCGTGAGGGTAAGACGATTATTCTGATCACCCACAAGCTGCGCGAAATCATGGAGATTACCGATACCGTCAGCGTGATGCGCCGGGGCGAAATGACCGCCACGGTCAAGACATCGGAAACCAGCCCGCCGGAACTGGCCGAGATGATGGTCGGTCGCAAGGTGCTGCTGCATGTTGAAAAATCCCCCGCGAAGCTGGGCGCGCCGGTATTGCAGGTGCAGAACCTGTCGGTGGTGAATTCCAAAAAGGTGCAAAAGGTCAAGGGCATCAGCTTTGAGATTCGTGCGGGGGAAATCCTTGGGATTGCCGGCGTGGCAAGCAACGGCCAGTCCGAGTTGCTCGAAGTTCTCGGCGGCTATCGCAAAGGCACCGGAACCATTCTGCTCAACGGCACCCCGCTGGACCTGACCGGGGCGAAATCCGACGGCCAGACCCGTCGCGCCATGGGCATCGCCCATGTCCCCGAGGATCGCCAAAGTGAGGGGCTGATCATGGAGTTCACCGCTTGGGAAAACATCGCCTTTGGCCATCATAACGACGCCAAGTATCAGAAGAACGCTTTGTTCATGAACAACACTGCCATTCGCGCCGATACTGCCGACAAGATGGCCCGTTTTGACGTGCGCCCGCCGAACCCGATGTTGACGGCCAGGAATTTTTCCGGCGGGAACCAGCAAAAAATCGTCGTGGCCCGCGAAATGGAGAGCAACCCCGATCTGCTGTTGATCGGTCAGCCGACGCGGGGTGTCGATATCGGGGCAATTGAATTCATTCACAAACAAATTGTGGCGTTAAGAGATCAGGGCAAGGCGATCCTGCTCGTCTCGGTCGAACTGGACGAAATCCTGTCCCTGTCGGACCGCATCGCCGTGATGTTTGACGGGCTGATCATGGGCGAGCGGTTGCCGGCCGAAACTAATGCCCGCGAACTGGGCCTGCTCATGGCCGGGATCAAGGGGGAGGCTGCCTGATGGAAAAGATGCCACGCTGGGCCGATGTCATCCTGATCCCGCTGATCAGTCTGATCCTTGCCGCGATCTTTTCGGCCATCGTTATCGCCGCGATTGGCGAAAGCCCGCGCGAGGCCCTGCGCATCATGATTGATGGCGCGATGGGGTCGAAATATGCCTGGGGCTATACGCTGTATTATGCCACCAACTTTATCTTTACCGGGCTGGCTGCCGCATTGGCCTTTCACGCCAAGCTGTTCAATATCGGCGGCGATGGGCAGGCGACCTTGGGCGGCCTCGGTGTGGCCTTGGTTTGTCTGTATATCCCCTGGCCACATTGGTCGCTCGCCATTCTGGGGTCAATCGCCGGATCGGCGCTGTTCGGCGCGGCCTGGGCCTTCATTCCGGCCTATCTGCAGGC
>JANOMH010000473.1:0-3369 GCA_031420215.1 Rhodobacterales bacterium
GCCCAATGGACGGCGGTTCAATGACATAATGGTTCATCAAGGCCAGAAAGCGTGGATGAAAGATCCGATCCTTTGACCGTGAGACATAGCTCACCATGGTCTTGGGGTTATCAATGATCACCCGGCGCGGGACGCCGCCAAAGAACGACAGTGCCCGCACAAAGGCATCAAGCACCATCTCCTGCTTCTCGTTCAGATAGGCCACAACAAACGGCTTGCGGCTGTGGCAGAGCCTGAAATGGGCCAGGTGAACCTTTTGCTCGACACCACCCAAAACGACATATTCCTCACTCCAGTCGAACTGAAGCGCATTCCCCGCCAGGAAATACAGGGGGGAATGAACGCGTCCCCCGTGCCGGCCCCGTCGTCTGCTTGAGCGCTCGCACAAAACGCTGAACCGGCGAATAGGACCCTGTGTAGCCTTCCGTGACAATCTGTTCGAAAAGCTTCTTCGCTGTGCGACGGTCGCGCCGTCGAAGCTGCAGATCGTGTTCGAAAAGCCCCCGAAGACGCGTCTCAAATTCCGCGCTCAGTTTGTGGCCAACGCGCGCATGGCTCCGCCGTTAGTGCGGCGGCGCGTTCGAACCTCAAACCGTCCCCCGGACGGTTTGTCGGGTTCCGCGAACCAGTGCTCACTCCTTCAGATACTTCTTGATCGTGGTTCTCGACAGACCCGTCTCGCGCGCCACAGCCCGGATGCCGCGGCCATCACGCAAGATCCAGCCACGGACCTTCAATGCCGTTTTCATCAGTAACACCTGCTCTTCCTCCGTGCCCAAGCGCCCGGATGTTAACAATGCAGCTGGGTCAGTATTAGATGATCAAAACCCACCAAAGTGGGTCACTTTTGCACGCTGATTCACGGTCCAACCGGTTGCATTCTTTCATTTATGCGGCCAGTTGCGTGAATTGGACAAACGGGCAGAGTCCGGGCGCCAACTGCCTTTTGCGGATCAGGTTTGCGACCCCGATGCCGTCTACGCTTGCAGTGGCTGGTTCGAAGGGCTTGAAGCCCAGCATAGGTCGGATCCGCTTTTTGATGCAGCGATGGTCCTGCGCAACCACGTTGTTCAGGTGCTTGATCCGGACCTTCCCGATTGAGATTGGGCAGCCGAAGCGCTTCAGCATACGGCTGATCGCAGTGATCTCCGCCGTATTGGCTCTGCTTTTGTCGATGACGATCTTGCGTGGCAAGCCGTTTACCTCGAGCGCACGAGCGAAGAACTTGGTCGCAGCCGCCGTGTTGCGCCGCTCAGAGAGCATGAGATCAGGGGTTTTCCCGGACTTGTCGACGACACGGTTCAGGCAAACTCAGTCGTCCCTCACCTTGATGTAGGTTTCGTCCATTCGTCAGGACCAATTGACTGGGGCCTTCCGGCGCCGCGCGATATTGGCGATCAGCGGTGAATACTTGGCGACCCAGCAGTTGAGCGTCGCGTGATCCACTCTCGCCTTGCGTTCAACCATAATCTCCTCGAGGTCGCGATACGACACAGTGTAGCGAACATCCAAGAATACTGCGATGAGGATCGCCTCCTTCGGAACCTGCGCACCCTTGCACGAAACCATCGCATACCTCCCGCCTGGTTCCGCTAAACTGGATAGTCAGCGGGCTGCCAGACCAAACCCGTCACTAACAAAGTTCGCGACAAAACCCGTCTACATTGCCTGGGTCATCCGCCGCGTCAGTCCAATTCTTCCGGGTGCTGTGGTGTCCGTTCAGAAAGATCATGGTCGCGTAGCCGGGCCAACAGCATGTCGAACCGGTCCTGGCCAAAGAACGGCTCGCCTTGAAACACCATGGTCGGCACACCCCAGTGTCCGGCCGCGCGCAGGTGTGCATCATTCTCGGCAAGGCGCTGGTCGAAACGGGCAGGGGCGGCGATGGCGCGGTCAAGCACCGCCAGATCAAGGCCCGCACGGGCGGCGGCCCCGGCCAGATGCGCGCCGTCGTTCCAGCCATTGACCTGCCCGCCCCACAGCAGTGCCGCCACTTCCCACGCGAAATCGAGCCCGCGCCCGAGGTCTGTCGCGGCGATGCCAAGACGCCCGAGGCGTAGCGCCAAGGGTTGATCGGCCGCAATCGACAGTGTCGCGCGGTCTTGCGCGACGGGATCAGGCACCGGTCGGCGGAATGGCAGGCCATGAAAGCGGGCGGCACGGGCGCTGTCCAGCAGGAAATAGGGTCGGGCCTGTGGGTCCATCCGGGCGAAATAGGCCGGATTTCTGAGTGCGGCGGGATGTACGACGCGCAAGTCAACCGTCACGTTGTACATTCGTTGCAGATCAATGATGCGTGGCAACAGGATATAGGAATAGGGGCTGCGGAACGACCAATAGAGATCAATGCAGAGTGTCAACATGATCCTCCTGTCGGGGCAGTGTACCCAAAGCCTGGTGGATTGTCTTATGCCGTCGCGGCATAACTGAAATCGTCAGATCGGGGCTTCTGCGCCGCAAAGCCTGTGCTTTGATGCCACGATGAGAAAAGGCCTGGCTGATGTTTGACGATCACGACGATGACAGCGACGAGATGCGCGAAATCCGCGGGGCGGTGCGCAAGCTGTGCGCGCAATTCCCGGCTGAGTACTGGCGTGGGTTGGACCGCGACGCGGAGTATCCGACCGCTTTCGTGAGGGCCCTGACCGACGCCGGGTATCTGTCGATCCTGATCCCCGAAGAATACGGCGGGGCGGGCTTGCCGCTGTCTGCAGCGGCGGCCGTGCTGGAAGAAATCCAGCTGGCAGGTGCCAACGGGGCGGCGTGCCATGCGCAGATGTATATCATGGCCTGTCTGTTGCGGCATGGTTCGGCGGCGCAAAAACAGTTCTATCTTCCTAAAATCGCCTCGGGCGCGTTGCGGCTGCAGGCCTTTGGCGTGACGGAACCTACCAGCGGGACCGACACCAGTTCGATCACCACTTTTGCCGAGCGGCGGGGCGATGTGTATATCGTCAACGGCCAAAAGGTCTGGACCAGCCGGGCCGAACACTCTGACCTCATGTTGCTGCTGGCGCGGACCACTCCGAAGGACAAGGTTGCCAAGCGCACCGACGGGCTGTCGGTGTTTGTGGTGGATATGCAGAAAGCCAAGCAGGCGGGAATGACTATTCGCCCGATCCGCACGATGATGAACCATTCCACCACCGAGGTCTTTTTCGACAATGTCGAGGTGCCTGTTGAAAACCTGATCGGCGAGGAAGGTCGCGGCTTTCGCTACATCCTGTCGGGCATGAACGCCGAACGCATCCTGATTGCTGCGGAATGCATTGGCGACGCCAAGTGGTTCATCACCAAGGCAACCGCTTATGCCAACGAGCGCCGGGTGTTCGGGCGGCCGATCGGGCAGAACCAGGGCGTGCAGTTTCC
>JANOMH010000474.1:0-4805 GCA_031420215.1 Rhodobacterales bacterium
GGTTCAATCTCTTTGATCGCGGCATGGATATGCGGGATCAGCTTGGCCATAACCTCGGCCAGCCGGACGTTTTTGGCCTGCGCATTGCGGCTGACCACGACTGCGGCGGAATCGCTTTCCGTGAAATAACCCTGCTCGGTCATGCGCTTACTCCCAAAACAGCGGCAAACACCCGGCGCAATTCAGCCGCCGGATCGGTGGGCAGCACATCCACCCGGTAGCACACATGCTGATCCGGGCGGACCAGAACCGCCCCAGAATCGCGGGTATCGCGCAAGGCCGCCCATTCGCCCTGATGGTCTTGCATGGGTTTGCGGGGGCCGATGACATGGACCTTGATCTTGATACCAAATTCGATGCCCACAGCCTTGGCAGCATGCTCCCAACCTTCGCCACCGATTCCGGTCAGGATCGAAAACGCGCCCTTGCCGCACAGGTCCAGCGTCGAATGCCGCGCCCCGCTGGCATCCCAGACCCAGGCATGGGGAACGCGGGCACCGGGGCAGGTCGTCGGTTGATAATGCAGTTCCATATCGGCATTAGGGGCCGGTTCCAACGCGCCATCCCGGACCACAGCGGCGGATGCATAACGCTGGTTCATCTCGACCCCGTGGCAGTCAAACTCGTATTTCTTGAACGCAATCGCGGCCCGCAACGCCGCGCGCTGTTGTTCGGCGGCATCGCCGGCATCACAGCGCTTGTCCATATTTTGCTGCATGGTCACCGGATCAACCGACCCCAACAGCCCCAAAGCCTCAAATATCGGCCCAAACTCACCAATCGACTGATTGGCGCGGGTGACGATCTGGCGGGCAATCGGGGCACGTTCCACGGAATAGGTGTCCAGCAAACCCGGCCCTGCCGTGCCCTTGACCGCCAAAGCCAGCTTCCAGGCCAGATTGAACGCATCCTGAATCGAGGTATTCGACCCCAACCCATTCGATGGCGGATGCCGGTGCGCCGCGTCGCCCATGATAAAGACCCGGTCAGTCTGCATATGGGTCGCATACATATTATTGACGGTCCAGGTATTGGCCGACAGCAACTCGATCTCCAGCGCCGGATCACCGACCAGCTGCCGGGCCACTTGCGTCGCCATCGCCGCATCCACCTTGGGCGCAGGCTCGTTAATGTCATAGCCCCAGATGATCAGCCATTCATTCCACGGGCGGACCATGCGGACCACACCCATGCCGATGCCGCCGACATTGGCACCGGGCTGCATCACCCAATACAGAACCGAAGGGCGATGCGCGACATACTTGCTCAAATCCGCCTTGAACAGAATGTTGATCGACCCGCCGACGCCCATCTTGCCCTCAAACGGCAGGCCAGCGATTTCGGCCACGCGTGAATTGCCGCCATCCGCACCAATCAGGTATTTTGACCTGACGGTCACCTCGCGGCCGGTCATCCGGTCCAGACAAGTTGTCGTGACCCCCTCCGCATCCTCGACATGGCCGACATATTCGGTCGACATCCGGGCCTGCGAGCCCTTGCGGCAGGCGGTCTTGAACATCAGCGGTTCCATGAAGGTCTGGGGCAGATCGTTCATGAATGTGGGGGACGACCGCAAATGCTCGGCCATCGATTCCGGCGAGGTGCCCCAGCTTTGCATCCGGCCAATTTCCTCGCCCGCCAGCGACTCGCAAAACACATTATTACCCATATGTTCCTTGTCGGTGGCAAACATATACGCTTCATCTTCGACCTCGCGGCCCAGATCGCGCAACACCTCCATGGTGCGCTGATTGGTGATATGGGCGCGGGGCGTATTGGCCAGCCAGCGATAGCGGTTCACCACCATGTTCTGAATGCCGTAAGATGACAGCAGTGCCGCACTGGCCGACCCCGCAGGCCCGGTGCCAATGATCAACACATCGGTGACAATATCAGACATTATTTTCTTCCCCAGATTCACAAGTTGGCCGAGACTTGGCATCAGGATGACCGCAAAAGCAAAACTCTTCCACTTTGATTTCTTTGGGTCTTAAGTATCCCGGGGGGTTTGGGGGGCTGGCCCCCCATTTCCTGCCCGCGGCACGCGCAGCTACGCCGGGCACGCTCCCTCCCACGCCGCCTGCAACAGTGACCGGATAGCGGCCTGATCAAAGGGGCGGGGGTTGGCATAGGGATTGGCCACTGCAATGCCCGCCGCCTTATCCAGATCAGCAGCGCTCAACCCCAGATCGCGCAGCGCCAGCGGTGCACCCAATCCCTTGGCAAACTGCCACAATCCCGGACCAACGGACCCAAAAATCTGCGCCACGCCTGCCAGTTTATCGGGCACCGCGACGGCATTGAACCCGGCTGTGTGCGGGATCAAGATCGCATGCGTCTCGGCATGCGGCGTGCCAAATGACCCGCCCAGAACATGACATAACTTATGGTGCAAAGCCATCGAGACATAGCCCAAAGCCGTCGAACAGGCCCATGCGCCATACAGCACCTTCGCCCGGGCGGCCCGGTCCGCCGGATTGGCCAGCACCAACGGCAACCCGTCCCGAAACGCCCGCATCGCATCCAGTGACATCACATCCAGCACTGGATTTCCGTCCGTGGCATACAGCGCCTCAACCCCGTGGGCGATGGCATTCAGGGCCGAGGTGACAGTCATCGCGGGGGGCAAAGTCAACGTCAGATCGACGTCATAGATCACCACTTCGGGCCGGATCGCGGCGCCGCGTTGCGTCGTCTTGGCCCCGGCTTCGGTCTGGCCCAGAATATCGGTCATTTCAGACCCGGCATAGGTCGTGGGAATAACGATCTGGTCGGCGCCGCTGCGCAGGGCGATGGCCTTGCCCAGCCCGATGGTGGACCCGCCGCCCAGACTGACAACGCAATCACAGCCGTCAAAGGCGGCCAACGCCTGCAGCGTCACCTCGACCGGGGTGTGCATGACGGTGCCGGCAAAGACTTTTGCGCCCAATGTCGCGGCCAAAGCCCGCGCCTCGGGTTCCTGATGCGGGGTGCTCAGGACCAAGGGCTTGCTGCGCCCCAGCCGGGCCAGTTCCGCACCGACCTGCGCCAAGGTCCCATGGCCAAAAACCACGCGGGACATGATGCCCGGAAATACAAATCCCTCATCCCAGCGCATCACGGCCCTCCAAAATCGCTGACAACATCGCGCGGAACCGGGTCCGCTCAGTTCCGGACACTTCATGTGGACGGTCCGGAAACAAATCAGTTTGGACCCGCGCCCCGGCGCCGGTCAGATCGGCATGCAAGCGGTGAAACGCATCCAGTGGAATCCACGGATCGGCGTCGCCTCCGGTCAGATAGACGGGCAGCCGTGCCAGACCAGCGCAAGGCAACCCATCCCCTGGCAGGCCGACCCGACAGCCGGTGAACAGACAGGCTGCCACAGGCAAAGCCGCCCCGGACAGCAGATATTCCGCCACCAGACAGGCCCCCTGACTGAACCCGGCCAGCACCACCGGGCCGGTCTGTCCGGCCATCAGGTCGGCAAGTTGCTGCAATGCATCTGCCAGTTCTGCCCGTGTCGCATCGGTCAAGGGATCAATGGCGCGGGCCGCATACCAGCCCGGACCGTCTGATTTCGGCAGCACAAAGCGAACCCCCGGCAGGTCTGGCAGCACCAGGGCCATATCGGCCGGTGTCTGCCCGCGCCCATGCACCAGCACACAGGTCAGGGCCGCGCCCGCAGCCCCAATGATCAACGATATTTGCACCAGTTATCCCTTAAAAATTCGCAGGTTCCAGCCCGGCCACCATTTCATCCTTGCGGTCGGCAAACCACGGCGGGAACACCAGCGTAGAGCCGATGGCATCCGCCGGTTCGTCCAGCGCCCAGCCACCGGGCACAGTCCAGGCGATCTCGAACAAGGCCCCGCCGGGCGAGCGGACGTAGCAGGACTTGAAATACATCCGGTCCTTTTGTTCGGAAATATCGGTGAACCCCAGCCCCTCGATATTGGCACGCAGGGACATCTGGTTTTCCTCGTTCCCGGTATTCAGGGCCAAATGGTGGATCGTTCCACCGGCCAAAGTCCAGGTCCCCTGGGCCACGCCCGGTTCATGCAACACTTCGATCATGCTGGTCGGGCCGCCCGCGTTTGGAACTTCGAACGCCAGCCCCTCGTGATCGTCGGCGACTTTTTTCAGCGGCAAGGCGATGGTCAGGAAATCATCCATCGCGGCCCGGTCCATGACCGACACGACCGCGCCATAGATGCCCTTGATCCCATGTTCGGCACTGATGCCGGGCTTGGTGATGGGCGCACGATTGTCGCCGGGATTTTCGACCAGTTCATGCGGGATGCCGCAAGGATGGTTGAACGCCACGCGGTCACGGCCAAAGCGGGTAAACTTGGTCGCCGCAACGCCATGCTCGCCCAAGCGGTTGACCCAGAAATCAGCGGCCCCCACCGGAATCGCCTGCTGCACGATTTTCGATTGGTTTGACCCGCGCCGCCCGTAAACCGCCGGTTTGCGGAACGGGAAGGTGGTGATTATCGTCGACGCATCGCCCGACCGCGCCCCATAATACAGGTGATAGACCGGCAGCACGCCGTCAAACAGCACGGTGCGCTTGACTGAATAAAGCCCGAGGGTCTTGGTATAAAAATCATAATCTTCCTGCACGCCGTCGGTGGACAGGGTCAGGTGATGAAAGCCGCTGACTTTGGCCATGGTTTGCTCCCCAATGCGCAGTCTACCGCGCTGCTTGGGGGCAAGGCTAACCGATCAATCGCCCTTGCGCATCAGTTCATTTGGCCACAGGCTGTCCATCGGGCAGTGGCAGCCATCGTAAAAGGGAACACAATGGATGAGCTGAGCCTGGA
>JANOMH010000475.1:0-5665 GCA_031420215.1 Rhodobacterales bacterium
CCGGCGAGCATCAGCACGGACAGGGGATAATAGATCATCGGCTTGTCATAAATCGGCAAAAGCTGTTTCGACAGGCCAATGGTGATCGGATACAGCCGGGTGCCCGACCCGCCCGCCAGAATGATCCCTTTACGCTGCTGCATCACACGTCCCTTTTGCCACCTGTGCCCTCATAATTCGGCTATTGCAGCTTGGCCAGTGGGTTAAGTCCGGGATAGCGCGGCCAGCACGTCGGCCAACCCCTGCCGCCAATCCGGACGATCAATGCCAAACACCTGGGTCAGGGTCGAACAATCCAGCCGCGAATTGGCCGGACGGCGGGCGGGGGTCGGGTAATCGGTGGTCGGAATGCCGACCACTTCGACCGCCATCCCGCTTTGGGCAAAGATTTCCCGCGCGAAATCGGCCCAGCTGACATCGGGACTGCCCGCGAAATGATAGGTCCCAGTCTGGCCGGACCCCTGATGTAAATCCAGCGCCATGCGCAAAAGTGCATCCGCAATTGCATCAGCCGAGGTCGGCCCGCCAATCTGATCGGCCACAACTGTCAACTTGCTCCGCATCGCCCCCAGCCGCAGCATGGTTTTCACGAAATTCGACCCATCCGCCGAAAACACCCAGGATGTGCGCAATATTGCATGGGGGCCGCCCGCTGCGCGCACCCCCTGTTCGCCCGCTAACTTGCTCGTCCCATAAACTCCCAGCGGCCCGGTCGGATCATCGACCTGCCACGGGCGGTCGCCAGAGCCGTCGAACACGTAATCGGTCGAAATATGCAAAAACGGTTTCCCCGCCGCTGCGGCCACTTTCGCCAATGCCGCCGGCGTTGTGGCGTTCACCGCAAAAGCGGCCCCGGCGTCGGTTTCCGCCTTGTCCACCGCCGTATAAGCTGCGGCATTGATCACCACATCCACCCCGGCAATCCGGCTGGTCAGAACAGCGGCACAGGCGACAGGATTGGCCAGATCAGCCTGCACGCGGTCCAAAGTAACCATGGCGATGCCCTGCCGCGCCGCCCGCCGCTGCAAGGCCAGTGCTACCTGCCCTGTCTGCCCGAAAACCAAAACCCGCATGTCCTGCCCCTAAAACCTATCGGGCTGACTATGCCAGTGCCGCAAAAGCAAAACCACCCCCGGCAGGACCGGAGGTGGCTGTGTCAGTTCAATAGTCCTGCTTAATAATCCGTCTCGATATGCAGCCCCGAACTTTCAAACCCCACCGCCACCGCCGTGGCCCCATTATTCATGAACATGCGCGGAGACAGCAGGGTGGTATTGGGGACCAGATCAGCCAACACCTCTTGCTCGAATACCGCGCCACTCACCTCATCGGTGACCCGCACCCAGATCGAGGCGGCATTGGGCACCGCCGCAATCGTCAGGGTCAGCACCGCGCCGGTAGCAATGACAAAGCTCGCGCCCATGTCAGTCAGGGTCGGGGCGCCCGCCGCATCATTGGTGACCAGTTGCCAGTTGGTATGCGTGCCACGCTGATAGCCGATGCCAATGGCACTGACGATACTGGCCAAAGTCGTGGTCGTGGCAAAGGCCGCTGCCGAGTTGTGCAGGCCAAAGAACCCCATGCCGGTCACCTGCAGGGCTTGCAGCGAAATCCGGCTGATAAAGTTGAACCCCCCCAGCCCGGCCGCCGCACCGCGAAAGCAGATAAAGTTCGGGCTGCGCATATCGGCCACAGAATCGATCAAAGCCGCCGAGGTCAGGCGGAAGCGCCGCATGCCGCCCAGCAGCGTCGTCGCAGTGATCGCCGGCGTGCTGACCGTGCCAACCGAAGTCAGCGTCGATCCCTCGGTGGTGATCGCTGTGCCGTTCGAGGGCAACCAGCGCAGAGTGCGGACCAGTCCGATATGCGGCTGCACGGTGAAATCGCGACCCGTCGGGCGCTGCACCTCGAGCATCGGCTGACCGGCGCGAATGCGGGAGTAAAGGGCCAGTTTGCCAGTCGCCGGGGCGGCAGGCGTGGCCGTGACTCCGGTCAGTTGCACCGGTGCAAACAGCTCGACCCGGCCCGTGGTCCGGTCGATCCGCAAGGCATCGGTATAGGTCGACCCGTTCGCACTGACCTTGAAACTGAAATCGTCATTGGCGAGCAAGCCTGCCAGCGCGCGCGTGCTGAATCCGGTCTTGAAGGCGATGGCCGCATCATTGGCGGTGGCGTTCTTGTTCAGGGTGGCCTCAACACTCGTGCCCGCATTGTTCAGCAGGACGGCGGGGGTATTGACCGACAGCCGGTTTGTGGCATCCGCTGTCGCCCCGCCAAGCCCGGCGTAAAGTGCCGTCAGATTGGCCTGCGGCATGCCCACCGCCGTGACTGCATTGGCAAATGTCACCGTGGGCGTGTTGACCACCGTTGTGCCCAACGCCCCCACCGTGCCCGAGCCAATATTCACCACGGTCGTGGACCCCGACACGCCACCTGTGCCCAGATTGATAGTCTTGGTGGTGGCGGTCAACGTCGGCCCGGTGCCCACGCCATAGGTCGCCGTCGCCGAAGAGCTGCCCAAAGTCGCGGCTGGCCCGGTCACCGAAAAACTGCCCGAAGCGGTGAATGCACCAGACGAGGTCAGCGTACCCGACGCCGTCAGCGTGCCCGAGGCATTCAGGTTCCCCGGGGCGTTCAGCGTGCCCGAGGCCGTCAAAGTCCCCGAAGCGGTGACATTGCCCGAGGCATTGATCGCCCCGGTCGCCGTCACCGTATTGGTCGCCGTCAAAACGCCCGCAAAGGTCTTGGCCCCGGTAAATGTCTGCGCCCCGGCCAAGCCCGCCAGTTCGGTGCCGACATCGGGCAAGCCGAAAGTCCTTGTGGTGCCCGTTGTAATTCCCGCCGCATCGAACTTGATAACTTTGGTCGGGTCCAGATCATCGATCAGCGCAAAAGCCGTATCCGAAAACACCGCACCTCCGCCGGTCGCCGTAGCCCAGCTTGTGCCGTTCCAGACCAGCAAAACAGACTCGTCCGCCACCCAGACCAGCCAGCCCACACGCTGCGGCAGGCGCAACCAGCCGCCACCGATCCAATAGACGATATTCCCCGACCAGCCGGCCCAGGCCCCACTGGCCCCCGCCGCCACAATGTAGCGGCTGCCGTCCACCGGCGCAGGCGGCGGAACCGACAGGTCGCGGTCCAGCACGGACAGCTGCACCACCGCATCCAGAACTTGCATCCCTTCATTATGGGTCACATGTTTTTGGGCCTGCGACGGCTGAATATAGGGCAAAGCTAAGTTTGTTGATGTATCAGACATGAAACCTCCCGGGGATGCGCTTGGCCCGGAAAGTTCCATTGATGGATGAACAGAGCGGTAACCAACCGTGCGGTCAGGGTTACGATTGGTTAAGAACTACAGTCCTACTTGGCCTGCCCCAACCGTTGCCCGACACCGGCCCGGCCCTGCAACGCCCGCCACCAGGCCTCATTAGCCAGATACCATTGCACCGTGCGCTCCAGCCCCTGTTCCAAAGTGACCGAAGGCCGCCAGCCCAACTCATCGCGAATGCGGGTCGGATCAATCGCATAGCGCAGGTCATGGCCGGGGCGGTCTGCAACGAACGAAATCTGATCGGCATAGCGGGTTGGTTTAGGGCGCAAGCGGTCGAGAATCGCACAGATCATCTGCACAATATCAATATTACGGGCCTCATTTTCGCCGCCGATATTATACGACCGACCCACTGTGCCACGGGCGACAACGGTCAGCAAGGCATCAGCGTGATCCTCGACATACAGCCAGTCGCGGACATTCTCGCCACGCCCATAAACCGGGATCGGCTCGCCCGCCAAAGCCTTCAGGATCACCACCGGCACCAGCTTTTCAGGAAAATGGAAGGGCCCGTAATTGTTGGAACAATTGGTCATGACCACGGGCAGGCCATAGGTTTCAAACCAAGCCCTGACCAGATGGTCCGACGCGGCCTTTGACGCGGAATAGGGTGAGTTCGGGGCATAGGGGGTGGTTTCTGTAAACTGCCCGGTTTCGCCCAATGACCCGAACACTTCATCCGTGGAAATATGGTGAAACCGGAAATCGGCGGGCTTGCCTTTGGCGACCCAATAAGACCGGGCAGCCTCCAGCATATTAAAAGTCCCGGTGATATTGGTGTCGATGAAATCGGCGGGGCCATCAATCGACCGGTCGACATGGCTTTCCGCGGCCAGATGCATGACGACATCGGGCTGATGGGCGGCAAAGATCCGGTCCAGTGCTGCCCGGTCGCGGATATCGGCCTGCTCGAACACATAGCCGGGGGCGTTGGACACGCCTGCCACATTGTCCAGACAAGCGGCATAGGTCAGGGCGTCCAGATTGACCACGGAATGCCCGGCGCGCACCGCATGCCGCACCACTGCCGAGCCAATAAACCCGGCCCCGCCGGTGACCAGAATCTTCATGGACGGGCCTCATAGCTAAAAGGAGAGTTGAAATCAGCCAGCAACGGGGCAGCCTTGTCCTTGGCACTTAACACCGCGTCCAGGGTATCAAATCCCCAATCAATCCCGATACCGGGGTCGTCAAACCGGACCGCCCCATCGCAATCAGGGGCATAATAGTCGGTGCATTTATAGACAATCTCAGTGTCCGGGGCACGGGTTGCGAAACCATGAAGAAACCCCTTAGGCACAAGAAGTTGCTTGCCGTTGACAGCAGTCAGCTCGATCCCAAACCACCGGCCATAGGTCGGCGATCCGACCCGAATATCCACCGCCACATCGAACAACGCCCCGCGCCCGCAACGCACCAGCTTGTCCTGCGCATGCGGCGGCGACTGAAAATGCAGGCCGCGCACGGTGCCGACCGTGGCCGACAGCGAATGATTGTCCTGCACGAAATCCAGGTCAATGCCGTGGTCGGCCAGAACCTTGCGCGACCAGCTTTCCGAAAAGAACCCGCGCGCATCGCCATGCCGGGCGGGGGTCAGGATCAGCACACCGGCCAACGGGGTTTGTTCAATCAGCATTGCGGGGCTCCGGCCTAAACAGTCAGCCTCGCACTTAGCAACCCGCGCCGCCGCTGTCAGCCCCCCTCAGACCACCTGCCTCAGCCCCCAGGCCCTGCCAGCCAGTCCTGCAACTCAGCCTCGGCCCGCTCCAACGCGCCGTAATTCAACAGCTTGCGCAGCACCGCCGTGGTGACCGCCCTTGCGCGCAGGTTGAACCGGGCTTCGGTTCCGGTCTGATACACATCCAGCTTGTCATAAATCCCCTGCAACCGGTTTTGTACGGACCGCAGCGACATGCGGCGGCGGTCAGCAATTGCCCGGTCGGTCAGGCCCAGCGCGATATCGACCAAAATCTCGTATTCCGCATCGGTAAAACCGCCGGTCTGGCCGAAACTCATCGCCTGAGTGCCCCGCACTTCGCGGTCGATGACGCATTGATTTTCCACGAAAATACTGCGCAGGGCCAACTTCAGCCGCTCCTCTGACGCAGATTTCAGGACATAGCCATAGGCCGCCCCGTCCGGCACGATCCGGCTGACGCCGCGCACATAGGCCTCGTCGGCATAATTCGACCAGAACAAAATCCGCGTTCCGGGCCGTTCACGCCAGATCACCCGCGCCGCTTCGATTCCGGTGCGCGGCTGCATTTGCAGGTCCATGACGATATGGGCCTTGCCATGCGCCCGGGCCAGCACTTCGCCTTCGCCACC
>JANOMH010000476.1:0-5975 GCA_031420215.1 Rhodobacterales bacterium
ATAGAGCCGGGTTTCCTGCACGATCTTGCCGCCATCCTCCAGGATCGCAATCTGGCGGCGGGCTTCGAACTCGATCGCCATCTGGATGAACCGCATCGAGTTCATGTTCTTGATCTCGCAGCGGGTGCCAAGATGCGAAAAGTCCTGGGTTTCCTGATACTTCTCGTATTGGCCGGGGCGGCAGACCGATACATTCACATCCGCGCGCAGATTGCCGTTCTGCATATTGCCGTCGCACGTGCCCAGATAGCGCAGGATCTGGCGCAGCTTGGCGACATAGGCCGCGGCTTCCTCGGGGCCGCGAATATCCGGGCGGCTGACGATTTCCATCAGGGCCACGCCGGTGCGGTTCAAATCGACGAAACTCATCGTCGGATCCATGTCATGGATCGACTTGCCGGCATCCTGTTCCAGATGAATCCGTTCGATCCGCACCAGACGGGCAATGCCCGGCCCCATCTCGACCAGAACCTCGCCTTCGCCGACAATCGGATGATATAATTGCGAAATCTGGTAACCTTGCGGCAGATCCGGGTAAAAATAGTTCTTGCGGTCAAAGGCCGAGGTCAGGTTGATCCTGGCCTTCAACCCCAACCCGGTCCGCACTGCCTGGGCGATACAACCCTCGTTGATCACCGGCAACATTCCGGGCATGCCCGCATCGACAAAGGCAACGTTTTCATTGGGTTCCGCGCCGAAAAGCGTGGATGCGCCGCTGAACAATTTCGCCGCCGTGGCGACCTGCGCATGGACTTCCAGCCCGATCACCAACTCCCAATCATGTTTTGCCCCGGCAATCACGCGGGCTATCGGGGCGTCATAGGTCAGGTCGAGCATCATGCATCCTTTCGTGAACTAGGGCTGTCTACGGGTTTGAGGCCATTGCTTCAAGCCATGCGAAAACTCCGGCACTTTGACCCGGCTTCGGCGCATTTTTGCCGATGAAACGGCATCGACTCGACCCTCTGTGCATTTTAAGCGCATGACTCGGGCAGGATTAACAATAAGTGACCTTCCCGGATGATCTCTGCCAGCCTCGTTTCAGCCCCGCGTGCCCTTGTTATTTGTGGCGTTCTCAGCCTTTTGCAGGCCTGTAGCCCGCCTCCGGTGCCGGAACAAATGTTGCCCGAGGCGTTACCGGTAATGGGTTGGGACAGCCGCCCCGAGGCTGATGTCTGGACTGAATCGACGTTGGAAGCGCTGCAAAATGAAGGGGTTGCGCTGTTGTCCGAGGTGCCGGGCGACATCGGAACCTGGTGCCCCGGCTATGCCGAAGCAGCCGCACCCGAACGCGCCGCATTCTGGTCTGGTCTGTTGTCAGCCCTTGCCCGGCACGAAAGCACATGGAACCCACTGGCCGTCGGCGGCGGTGGGCAATGGTTCGGTCTGGTCCAGATCTCGCCCCGGACCGCCCAAGGCTATGGTTGTGCCGCCGATTCGGGCACTGAGCTCAAGGATGGTGCTGCAAACCTTGAATGCGCCGTCAGAATCGCCAGCCACACTGTCTTGCGCGATGGAGTCGTCGCCGCTGGTGGGGGTGGATTGGCGGCAGATTGGGGACCGTTTGCCAGTGCTGAAAAGCGCGCGCAAATGGCGGCATTCACCAGCAGGCAAAGTTACTGTCAGGGCTAGCTTCACACTGCCGGTGGTAGTTTGACTATAGACAGTGTCATAGAGCTTGTGGGCATGCGAACGTGGTTTTGCCGCGTCAATCGCCGCGCAGACGCCTGTGGTCAACCCGGTTCCGTCCAAATCAAGCTCTTGCATCTGGTGAGGAGTGAGCCGTAAGCCGCTCATCCTACACAAAATAGTTGTGCCACAGTCAAATCCCGCTCAGCTTTCCCCCTATGCTACTCGCAAAGATCATCCTGGGGGGGATGCTGACTTTTGCTGTGGGCTGGACTGCTTCTGCCGAAGCTATCCAGCCGTCGGTGCGGTCGCTGGCCCAAACTGCAGCGCAGGTTTCACCAGTCGGTCCGCTGGTGGCAGTTACGCTGCGGCCAATACTGCGCCCCGCCGATCCGGTTGCTCCGGACATCATAGTTCAGACCGGGGCGACCCTGCGGCCCGTGGCCCGGCAGGATTACATTCCGGCGGCCGTTTGGGACAGCAGGCGTGATGGCGATGACTGGACCCGCGCGGTTCTGGCGGCCCTGACCAGCGATGCCGCCGGGTTGGCAGACGTGATTCCGCGCGATATTTCAACATGGTGCCCGGCCTACGCCAATAATCCGCCCGAACGCCGCAGGGCGTTTTGGGTGGGGATGATGTCGGCATTGGCACGGCAGGAAAGCACGTTGAACCCCTCTGCCATGGGCGGCGGCGGCCAGTGGGTCGGCCTTTTGCAGATCTATCCGCCCACCGCCCGGCACTATGGCTGCGAGGCCGATACCGCCGAGGCGCTGCGCAACCCCGAAGCCAATCTGGCCTGTGCCGCCCGGATCATGGCCGTCACCGTGGCCCGTGATCAAGCCGTGGCGATCCATGACAGCCGTTGGCGCGGCGTCGCCGCCGACTGGGGCCCGATGACCAGCCGGGCCAAACGCGACACCATGTCGGCCTGGACCCGCGATCAGGATTACTGCCAGCCGGTCACGGCGATCAGTGTGGCGCTGCGCCCGGTAGCGCGACCCGGTTCTGAGATGCCAGAGATGGAGTCGATCAGGTTGGCAAAACTCTGATCAAAATCAATAGGATACTATCCGATCCTCATGTAATTTACCCCAACATCCGCCCGACCATTTCGCCCGTATCCCGCGACAGGCCGGGGGTTTGCGTCAGGCGTAGCAGTTCGCCCCGAATCAGGGCCTGGCGGGTAGCGTCGTAGCGCCGCCACGTCTCGAATGCGGTCGACATTCGCGCGGTCAGTTGTGGGTTCAGCCCGTCGAGACGGATCAGCCAATCGGTCAGCAGGCGGTAGCTGGCCCCAGATCCATGGTGAAATCCGGCGGGGTTTCCGGCCAGCGCACCAAAAACCGACCGGAACCGGTTGGGGTTTTTCCAGTCAAAGGCCGGGTGGGTGGTCAGGTTTTCGGCGATGGCGGCGGTCATCTCCGGGGCGGCAAAATTGATCTGCAACATGAACCACTTGTCCATGACAAGGCGGTCGGCCTGCCATTGCTGATAGAAGGCGGCCAGTTCTTCGGTCCCCTGCCGGTTGGCCAAAAGGCTGGATATGGCGGCTAATTGTTGTGTCATATTATTGGCTTGCGCGAATTGCGCGCGGGCCATAACCCCGTGATCCAGCCGGGTCTGCAGCGCCAGAACCGCGTTGCCAAGAGCGCGGTTGCCGGCAGCCACGGCATCCGGTTGATAGGGGCCGGGGACCAGATGCGTGGTGTAAAGCGGCGGCAACAGATCGGCCAAGGCCCGGGCCATCGCGGCTTTCAGCCCTTCATGGGCGCGGAAAATCGCATCGGGGTCGGGAGTCTGCCCGGCGTCAAACAGGCTTTGCGCCATGTCATCCTGCGTCGGCAAGGACAGCACCAGCGCCTTGAACGCAGGGTCAAGTGCGGGGTTGGTCAACGTGGCGCGCAGCCCGGCAAAAAACGCCGGATCGGCGGGCGCGCCTTGGGTAATCATCGCGGTCAGTACATCGCGGGCCAGCGAACGCCCGGCCTCCCATTTATTAAACGGGTCGGTATCATGCGCGAGCAGGAACGCCCGCTCGGCGCTGGTCTGGTCCCGCTGCAAGATAACCGGGGCCGAAAAGTCACGTAATATCGAAGGGATAGGATGCGAAGCTAATCCATCAAAGCTGAAGCTTTGGGTGGTTTCGGTCATTTCCAGAATTGTCGTCGGCACAACTTCATCGCCATTCGGGTTCAGCAGACCCACGGCAATCGGCAGCACTTGCGGCTCTTTATGTGGTTGGCCGGGGGTGGGGGCTGTGGTCTGGGTAAAGGTCAGCGTATAGCGGCCATCGGCATAATCTTCGGCCACAGTCAGACGCGGGGTCCCCGCTTGCGCATACCAGCGGGCGAACTGGGTCAGGTCGCGCCCTGTGGTATCCGCGAACACCTTTAGCCAGTCCTCGATCGTGGCGGCCTGACCGTCATGGCGTTGAAAATACAGGTCTAATGCGGCTTTGTAGGCATCGTCACCAACCAGACGTTTCAGCATGCCGATGACTTCTGCACCTTTTTCATAGACCGTGGTGGTATAGAAATTGCCGATCTCGACGAAACTTTCGGGGCGGACTGCATGGGCCAGCGGGCCGGTATCCTCGCGGAATTGCCGCGCCCGCAGGGTGATTGCGTCGTCGATCCGCTTGACCGCATGGCCGATGATGTCACCAGTGTATTGCTGGTCGCGGAAAACGGTCAGCCCTTCCTTCAGGCACAGTTGAAACCAGTCGCGGCAGGTGATCCGGTTGCCGGTCCAGTTGTGGAAATATTCGTGGGCGATGACCCCTTCGATCCGTTCAAAGTTGGTATCGGTCGCAGTTTCGGCGCTGGCCAGAACAAGGGCCGAGTTGAAAATGTTCAAACCCTTGTTCTCCATCGCGCCGCCATTAAAGTCATCGACGGCCACAATGTTGAAAATGTCCAAATCGTATTCGCGCCCGTATTTTTCCTCGTCCCAGACCATCGACCGTTTCAGGGCCCCCATGGCAAAGCCGCATTTGTGTTCGTCACCGGGCCGGACCCAGATATTGAGGGCGACATCGCGCCCGGACATCGTGGTGAAACTATCCGGATGGGCAATCAGGTTGCCCGCGACCAGGGCGAAAAGATAGGCCGGTTTCGGCCAGGGGTCGTGCCATTCGGCCCGTCCCGGTCCCTGCGCCGAGGGATTACCGTTGGACAGCAACACCGGAAGGTCGGATTCGATACGTACAGTAAACACGCTCATCACATCGGGCCGGTCGGGGTAAAACGTGATCTTGCGGAACCCCTCGGGCTCGCATTGCGTAGAATACATGCCGTTTGACATATAAAGCCCATCCAGCCGGGTGTTGGTCTGGGGCGAAATTTCAACTTCGGACTCCCAGATAAACGGCGCGTCGGGGGCGGGGCAGGTCAGCCCTTTGGCGGTCAGCACCGGAGCCACGGCGGCCGCGTCGATGGTCGCCCTGATCAGGCTCAGGTTTTCGCCATGCAGGAAAAATGTCCGGTCCGGCGTGGCGGAATTGGGGCTGAACGCGATCCGCGCCTTTACCCGGGTCGCCGTGGGATTCAGTTGAAAGGTCAGGTGGACAGAGTCGACGACATATCCGAAGGGCTTGTAATCCTTGAGGTAAATCGTCTCAGCGCTGACTTCGGTCATAATCGGGCCTTTCCTTGGGTTGCCCCAAAGCTAGGCCGGGAGGAGCGCAATCACAAGGTCAGGCTGAACCAGACAGGCTCAACCAGCGAGGATCGCCTCAAGTTTGTCCAGCGTGGTTTCCCCCAGTTTATCCGCCCCAAAGGCCAGCGCGCCCGTCTTGGCCTCGGCACTGGCCAGGGTCAAGGTCTGCGTTAGCCGCGTGCCGCCTGCTTCGGGGGACAGCGTGATAACCGCCTCCATCGGCGGGTTTCGGCCAGAGTCATCACCGTCGTCCAGCAAGTAGCGGATTTCGGTCATTGGCCTGTGCAGGGTAATCCGGTGCCGGTTGGGCCAGATCTTGCCATCCGGCCCGATCATATCGAACCGCCAGACACCGCCGGTCCGCAGGTCGATCTCTTTGGTGACGCAGTGATATCCCTCTGGTCCAAACCAAAGCGGCAGGATCGCGGGATCAGTCCATGCAGCCCAGACCTGTGCTGCGGTCGCGTCCAGCCGCCGGGTCAGAACAATGGCGCGACTGTCCAGATCGGCGGCCAGTCCGCCGATTTTCAGCCGCTGGCCACGCCCGGCCTTGGATTTTCCGCCACGATCCGGTTTTCGGACCACCCCGATGGCACCGATTACCTTGTCACCGCGCGCCACCGCACTCTGGCCGAGGCGGAACAGCACGATGCGATGGGATTTTCCCAAGGGTGGGGCATGGTTGC
>JANOMH010000477.1:0-9619 GCA_031420215.1 Rhodobacterales bacterium
ACCCCGCTTTGCCCGCCTCAGGGATCAATGTCGAAATGCATCACATCCTCGCGCTGCCCGAGTTTGGTATACAGCGCCACGGCGGGGTCATCGCCGTGATCGGCCTGTACATAAATCATCCAGGCCTGCCGGTCCCGCGCGGTCTGGCGGACCATTTCGATCAGCGCCGTGGCCACCCCCTGCCGCCGATAGGCCGGGTCAACCGCCAGGTCGTAGATATAAATCTCGCGCCGGTTCTGTTCCAGCTTGGCCAGCTCGTAAGCCACCAGCCCGCCGATGACATCCGAGTCGGTCTGCGCCACCAGCGCAATGACATGCGGCTTAGCGAGGGTCTTGTCGATATAGGCATCGGACGGCGGGGCGGAGAGGTAGTGGCCGGCATCGTCAAAGCTGGCGGCGAACATGGCGTTGAGCTGCCGGAACACCGTTAACTCTCCGGGCTGCAAGCGGGAATATGTGAGGTTCGGTGGCATGATTTAGGGTGGCGGTGGGGTTTGTAAAGAGGGGGCGGGGCGTTGCAGGAAGGATTGCGGACCACATTGGCGGGGTTTTGACGGGGGGACTGCGGATGCAGATTGGTTTGGCTCAATGCCGGCCAGGCGGGACGGAACGGTCGTTGGGCCGAGCAAACTGGCAGAGGGCAGCGCCTGACCGCCGGGAGGGCGCAGCAATGCCAGTTCTGCAGAGCTTTATGGTGCCGCCACGGCTGTAGATGTTCGACGCACCGCCGCTACAGGAGCGCCTGCCCGTGGGGGGTGATGAGCGACCAGAAATCCCCCAATGGGGGATTTCCGCGAAGAACGCCCGGCCCGTGGCCGGGCCGGGGTGGCAGGCGCTGCCCGGCGGCGCGTGCCGCGCCTTGATTCCGGGCAAAAAGGTAAGGTCTGCTATGGGCTCAAATCAGCCAGCGCCGCTCGACTTCGCCCTCTTTCGTTTTTGGTCCCAATCATCCCCGGGGACCCCTATTGAGGCACCGTTGATCCAAGTGACAATAGCGGCGAAAGCCCCAGGCTGCGGCCGCGCTTATTTCCCTTCAATCTGAAACACCGTAAACCCCGGACAGCCCAATTCCTGCGTTGGGGAGAACCGCAAACCGGCCAGCATCCGGTCGTAAACGTCACCATAGCCAGCCGCCCGCAACCGCTCTACCGCCGCCGGAACCAGTGCGCCGGAAACGGGATCAATCACCTCTGCCAAAGCCAGTTCTGACCCCAGCACCGCCACGCTGGCCTGTACCAAAGTCAGCTTATCAAACCAGCCACGTTCGGCGTAAAACGCCAGATCAACCGGGCTTTGCCAACCCAGATCATCGGCGGGGGGCGGGTTTTCCTCGGACAGTGTGATTGCCGCCGAATAGGACATCGGCGTGAAATCGGTACAGCCCATCCAGATATCGCGGGAAACGATATCGGGCTGGCCCAAAACCATCGCATCAGGATCGGTCACACCCAAAGCCCCGGCAAACGCCTCGCGCAGGGCCAGGTTCACCCGGCCCCCGACCCGGATATTCTGCACATAAGTCCAGATTGCAAACGCCGCTCCGGCCAGCGCCAACACCAGAACACTGCGGGTGATCACGCCAATCCGCCCGTTCCCATCCGCCATCTCTGCCCCCGTTTTTTGGTGTTGCAGGACTCTAGCCCCGCAACCGCCAAAACATCAAGGCCCCCGCGTGGCCTGTGCACGCTTCAGGTCCCGCGTGGTTTGGCACGTAAAGTAGGCTCCGCCACAGTCGGGTCCTCGGGCCAGGGATGGCGTGGATACCGGCCGCGCATATCGCGGCGGACATCGGCATATGAGCTGGCCCAAAACCCCGGAATATCCGTCGTGGTCTGCACCGGCTTGCCGCCTGGCGACAGCAGTGTCACACGCAGCGGAGTCCGGCCAACCACCGGATGCACAGTCACCCCGAACATCTCTTGCAGGCGCAGGCTGATCTGGGGGGCCTCCCCACCATAGTCAATCGGCACCCGGCGGTCCAACGGGGTCACGAAATGCGCCGGCGCCGCCTTGTCCAGCCGCTCCATCTGGCCCCAGTCGAGCATCCCGCGCAACGGCTCCAACAGGTCAAACCTGCGCCAATCCTCTGCCGACCGCACGCCGCCCAGATGCGGCAACAGCCACCCCTCCAGCCCCGCCAGCAACCCCGCATCACGCATATCCGGCAGGGCGTCACCCCCTGCCCGGACCAGTTCCACCCGTGCCCGAAACCGGCCCGCAGCCCCGTCAATCCGCAACCCCAAGGCGCGCACGCCGTCCAGCATCGCCAGTGCCACGGTCTCTGCAGGGGCATCCGACCAAACCCGGTCATCCAGCACCAGCGCCCCAAACTTCTCTTGCCGCCGGGCCAGAACCCTGCCCTCGCGCGCGGACCAGACACAGGTTTCGGCCCAATAAATCCGGTCGCCATATAACGCCCGCAATTCCCCCTCGGCCAAAGCCACCGCCAGGCGCACCTTTGCCTCGCGGGCATCCCCATCCAGATCGGTGGCGACAATCAACCTTTGGCCCGCCAAAGGATCAAAGGCCGGGATCACCGCGCCCTTGCCGCCAGACAGAATAAAGCGCGGCGCATCGCCTTTGCGGCGCAACCCGATCCGGTCGGGATAGGCCAAAGCGGCCATCGCCGCCAAACTCAACGGCGGCTGGACAGGCACCCCTCTGGCGAGCCGCCTGGCCTCAACCCGGATACGGTCAACTGTCGCGCGGTTGGCCTCGGGCAAGTCCCGTCGCCCGGCAATTGCCGCCATCCGCTGGGTCAAATCGACCGTCGCCGCCCCTCGCAACGGATCGCGCTCGGCCAACAACGCCGCCAACGGGGCGGCCTGCGCGCCTGCGACCAGCAGCATATGGGCCAATCGGGGATGCAGCGGCAAGGTGGCCAAAGCCCGGCCATGCGCCGTGATCCCGCCGCGCCCGTCCAGCGCCCCTAAACCTGCGAGCAATGCCCGCGCTTCTGCGATAGCCGGAGCAGGAGGCGGGGTCAGAAAGCTCAACTCCGCCGAGCCCCACAACGCGAGTTCCAGCACCAGTCCGGTCAGATCCGCCTGCGCGATCTCGGGTGGGGCAAAAGCGGCGAAAGCGCCCTCTTCGCCCTTGGTCCAAAGCCGGTAACAGACCCCCGGTGCCACCCGGCCGGCGCGGCCCGACCGCTGCGTGGCCTCGGCCCGGCTGACCGGTTCAGTGACCAGCCGGGACATGCCCAAGCCCGGATCAAACCGGGCCCGCCGGGCCAGTCCGGCATCCACAACGACGGCAATATCCTCAATCGTCAGCGAGGTTTCGGCAATCGAGGTTGCCAAAACCACCTTGCGCCCGGCCTTAACCGGCGCAATCGCCGTCCTTTGGGCGGCAAACGGCATCGCGCCATACAATGGCCGGACATCGCAACCCTTGGGCAACCGGCCCGCCAGCAGGCCCTCAACGCGCCTGATTTCGGCCTCACCGGGCAGAAACACCAACAGGCCGCCAGTATTTTCGGTCACCGCCTGCACGACCAGATCGGCGACAGCTGCTTCGATCCGGGCGTCTCGCGCCAAGGGCCGGTCACGCCAGCGCAGATTGACGGCAAAGGCCCGGCCCTGTGCTGTCACCACGGGCGCATTGTCCAACAAAACCGCCACCGGCCCCGCGTCCAATGTGGCAGACATCACCAACACCAACAGGTCCGGGCGCAAGGCCGCGCGCGCTTCCCAGACCAGTGCCAGCCCCAGATCGGCCTGCAACGACCGCTCGTGAAATTCGTCAAAGATGACGGCTCCAATCCCGGTCAACTCTGGGTCGGTCTGGATCATCCGGGTCAAGATCCCCTCGGTGACCACTTCGATCCGGGTCTGGGCAGACACCTTGGCCTCGCCACGCATCCGGTATCCGACAGACTGCCCGGCCACTTCGCCCAAAGCCTCTGCCATCCGCTCAGCAGCAGCCCGCACCGCCAGCCGGCGCGGCTCCAACATCACAATCCGCCCCCGCGCAAGCCCGGCCTGTAGGATTGCCAACGGCACCCGGGTCGTCTTGCCTGCCCCCGGTGGGGCCTGCAACACTGCCCGGCCATGGTTACGCAAAGCATCCAGTAAGGCCGGGAGGGCTGGTTCGATGGGCAAGGGCAAAGACATGTTGCCTTTATCCCGCAAAGCAGGGTGGGTTAAAACCCACCTTACTCTGCATTTTCTGAGTTGCCCAAATACTTCCGCCGGAGGCTGCTGTGGTCAGGTCAGAGCCTCCGGCGGGGATATTTGATGGCCAAAAGAAGCTGCAGCGTAAGGTGGGTTTCAACCCACCCTCCCGGGCTCAATCGCCATCGTAAACCGCAAACCCGCAACCGGTACTTGGGTAAAGTCGCAGGCCAGATAGGCGGCCGCAGCGGCATGGTTAGCGGGATGGGTGCCGACCGACAGATACGCCGCCCCGGCGTCCCGCGCCTCAGCCTGTGCCGCCGCAATCAGGGCCCGACCAGCGCCTTGGCCACGGGCAGGCTCGACCACATAGAGATGATGCAAATCCATCCCGCGCTGGCCGTATTGCGCCCGCAACAACGGGGCGAGGATGGCGTAACCCAGCAGCTTTGTCCCGGCGCTGGCCACCAGACCGCGCGCCCAAGGTGCCCGGCCCAACAGATCGCGGGCCAACGCGCCCAAGGTCACAACGGACTGGTCCCCGTGATGAAGGGCCAAAGCCTGCACCATCCCCAACAATACCGGCAAATCGGCCCGGCGGACCCGGCGGACCTTCAGATTTTCCATCACATCCTCGGCCTGGAACAGCAAAAAGCCCGGCGACATCACTGTCACCGGGCTTTTTGCTTGCGGGCTTGTCGAAAAGATCAGGCGGCTACTGCAACCTTGGCGATCTCTTTCTTCACCTTCAGCGCATCGGCGGACAGCTCGTCATCCTTGGCCTTGGCCAGATAGGCATCCAAGCCACCGCGATGATCGACCGACCGGATCGCAGCCGATGAAATCCGGAACTTGAACGACCGGCCCAAGGCGTCCGAAATCAGGGTCACATCCTGCAGGTTCGGCAGGAACCGGCGGCGGGTCTTGTTATTGGCATGGCTGACATTGTTGCCAGACATCGGGCCTTTTCCGGTCAATTCGCAGCGGCGGGCCATGGGACTTATCCTTCTCATTCGACTTTTGATCTGGGCCCAAGCCGGATCAGGCCAGCGGGTCCCACTTGGACAGCGTCAGACCCACGCAACCGGGCGGGGCCAGAATTCAGTTCCGGGGCATTACGGGGATTCCCCCGCGCCGTCAACGCCCATTTGGCGCAGACCCGGCGTTTGCTTGCGGCACCCACCGGGGTCAAGTGCCCGCGCCCGCGCTGTCGCCAGCTGGGCCAACACCGGACGGCGTGGCCCGGCCTGTGCCGCCAGCCGCAGCCAATAATTTGCCGAGCTGCGCCGGCCGGCCCGGTGCGCCGCCAAAATCAACGCAGGCCCTGGCCGTTTAGAGGCAGCCGCCTGATACACTGTCCCGCTTTGGCCGGCCTCGCGCACAATCCCAAACCCCGGATGACCACCAAAATTCAGCCGGACCAACCGCAATCCGGGAAACACCGTCTGAATCCTCCGGGCATGCAGCAGATCGGCCCGTTCAAACGGATCGAGCAGGATCAGCCCGCGCAAACCCGGCTCCGCCCTTGGGGCCAGATCGCCGATACCCGGGTCAAAGCCCGCGGCCTCGGCCCGGTAGCGGGTCTCGAACCGGGCCTGATCGGGATGGATTGACCATTGCGGCGACACGGCAACGACTGATGACGCGCCCAATGCCTTGGCAAAGCGCAACGCGCCATACCCCCCCATCGAAAACCCCAGCATCTGCACCCGGCCAAAGGCAGGGGCCAACCCTGTCAGAACCAGCTCCATCGCCGCCGTGTCGGGGTTGATGAACCAGTCATTGGCGCGGGTCTTGATATTCAGCTGGGCATAGCCCATCCGGGCAAAGTTGGTGGCATAGGTGTCAGGGCTGAACTGATCCTTGCCATCGCGCCGCCAGTCCAGCGTGACCATCAGCAGCCGGGGGTTGCCCGGATACAGGACGACGCGCAAATGCGCCCCGTCAAAAACCACCTGCGGGATCATACCAGCCAGTCTCCACTCATCCCCCTTCATACCCTGTGCCCCGGCCCTGTCCAGCCATAGCCCAACCGCAGCGAGGCCGCCCGCCGGGGCGGACAAGTGGCCCCCTGCGACATGACGCGTCTTTCCCGTTGCGCCCACCCGTGTTAATCGACCCCCAACTCCCCGTGAAGCCGAGGTCCGCAGATGCCCTTCAAACTGGTCCTTCTCAGTCTGGCGATCAGCCTGACATTCTGCAGCGCAAGCGTTGCGCAGGATATCGAGGTGCACCACCCCTATGCGATCAGCACCGGAATAACAGCGCAAACCGGGGCGGCCTTCATGGGCATCCACAACCACGGGGACAGCGACGACGCACTGATTGACGTGCGGTCGCCTGCGGCGCGGCTGGTCGAATTGCACAGCCACACCATGAACGACGCAGGCGTCATGTCGATGGGCCATGTGACCGACCCGGTGCCCCTTCCCGCTGGCCAAGAGCTCTTGCTGAACCGGGGCGGCACTCACATCATGTTCATGGGGCTGACTGCGCCGTTCAACGATGGGGCGATGGTCCCGGTCACTCTGGTCTTTGCCCATGCGGGCGAGGTGCAGATCGAAGTGCCGGTCGACCAGTCCCGGTTCGGCGACATGGGCGACATGCCGATGGAGGACATGGGCGCCGGGGAATAGGCCTGTTCAATTTCCAATCTGGCGAGTGACCAACTGGGCCGATTGTGACTAATCCCTTGCATTTTTAATCCATTCGACCCGAAAATCATGCTAGCGTCAGTCCATCGCAAGCGGAGGCTGACATGCGCGCACCCTGGCATCTGTGGCTGATCGGGATCATCGCCGTCCTTTGGAACGCTGGCGGGGCGTTTGATTACCTGATGACCCAGACCAACAATTGAAGTTATCTGTCCGCGATGACCGCGGCGCAGCTTGCATGGCTGGACGCCCGACCGGTCTGGTTCGATGCGGTCTGGGCGATCGGGGTCTGGTTTGCGGTGGCCGGATCACTGCTGATCCTGCTGCGGTCCCGCTTTGCCGCTCCGGCCTTCCTGATTGCACTGGCCGGGCTGATCGCTGCGTCGGTCCACAGTTTCGGCGTCGCCACACCCTCGTCGATCGAGGTCAATGGCATGTTTTCGGTCTGGTTCACCTTGCTGATCTGCGCCAGCCTGATCGGCCTGTGGGCCTATGCGCGGGCGATGGCCCTGCGGGGAGTGCTGCGCTAACTGCAGCTGGCCCGCTGCGGTGTTAGCCGCAATTGGCTTCGGCGCGGTCGGCAAATGTGCGATACCGGGTCCAGAATGCCTCGTCGCTGGCGCGGTCCGACTGGCGGGTTTGCTGGGCGGTGTCCGGGTCGTCAAAAAAAGCCGCTGTCCGGCGCTGATCGGCGCCACTCAACGACTGATTGGCGACCTGCTGGACACAGGAACACAAACTGCGATTGGCCGCATCCCGGCCCCCCGCCATACAAGCCTTGGCCACTTCACCATTCACTCCCCGTGTCCCGCCACCGCACGAGGCCACCAGACATACCACCAACCCCGCCAAAACCCGCCGCATTCACTGCTCCGTTTGCCCGATGGCCGCCCGGTTTGCCCGACATCCGGCCCGATCTTGCCCCATGTGGTCAGTATGGCGCGGCAAAGGGCGAGGCGCAATCCGTAGGGTGGGTGCAACCCACGCGTCCGGCCCCATTTCCGCCAAATTTTCCCCTCAAGATTATACAGACATCACTCCGAGGCCCGTCATGCGCAACCTCATCCTGACCATCCTGCTTGTCATTGCGGGACAACCCGCCCACGCCACGCCTAACCCAGACGAATTGCGGGCCATGGCCTATGCGGGCGATGTGGCCGGGGTCGAGGCCGCATATACGGCGATCCACGCCGAGGAGCGGGCGGGCGGGATCAGTTGCGACGAATTGCGCCGGCGGTATTTGGCGTTGATTGTCTATGATCCAAGAGTTTTGGGTTTCACGCAGGATTGGCTGGCTGCCTATCCGGGTTCTCCTCATGCACACGCCATTCGGTCTTGGCAATTGTACAATGCCTCCTTTGAAATACGCGGAGAAAAAATACCCCGTGACACATACTATCTGGCGCTTGACGGGTTTAACGTCTTGCAGGCAGACGCGCTGGATCATGCTATGGCCGCCTATCAGGCCGCCTCTGATCTGGTGCCTGCATCCGACGCCCTGCTTTCACTGCAGACGTCCAACCGTTTTCTCTGGCCGGTTGAGTTTGCGCAACTGATAGGCGACATCATGACGGTCACGCCCAATCATCACAGCCTGTTTCTGGCGACCGAAACGGCGAGGCCGCAATGGGGTGGTGGCGGATCAGCAGCGGTGCGCGACCTGTGTGACACTTTCGCGCCGCGTGTCACCGATGTGGCGGATTACGACGCTGACATCTGCTTTGTCGCAAGCATCTTCAGTTCGGACACCTATCTGCGCGACAGCGCCGCCATGGCCGAGGCAAATCGCCTTCTGGACGGCAGCGACCACCTCTATCTGGATAACGCCCGCCTGTTTCAGGGTTTTGCCGCAATGGAGGACATCATTCCGCCCGGATCGGACGCGCCGCAGACCTATCATCGCAATCCCGAGGTTGCTGCGACGCTCGCCGCAATCCTGTCGCGCCCCGGCTATCTCGACACGTATGAAGTCGAAAACTATGATAGTTTTTATGCCGAACCTCTTGGCCTGCCACTCATATTGCCGGAAATGATCGAGCGAGAGGTTTCTTGGGCGCACGACAGACTTGCCGTGGATCCCTATGATCCAAAGGCGATTGCCGCTTTGACGATGACACGCTGGGATTCATTTGGGGCGCCGATGCCGGACATACTCCCAGTTCCTGAACGGATTGCGCTGCTGAAGCGCCGACTGTTGATCAATCCCTATTTGTCAGAAGTTTGGTCTACGCTGGCCTTTCTGGTGCAACAGCAGGAAATGTCGCCTTTCGATAGCCCTTCAGATGTCTATTACGAAAACGCCATTGTCTATTCGAATTATGAGGTATTTCCTGTTCAATTTTATCTTCAGGCAAAATACGAACAGATCAACCGCAGGCTCCGCGCTGAACAATTCGAATTGTCGGGCCGATTCATGGATCAATCGCTTTTTGAAGACGGTTTCTGCCCCTACTTGCGACTGGAAAACCTAAAGCAATTTCTATGCCAGGGTCCTCGATCAGGTGATATGGCCTGCGGCGGCTGGGGTCCCGGCCCAGAGCGCGTCTTGGCCGAAGCCTTGCAGCGGTCCACTGCGGCAAACCTTTGCGTCGCCGAACGCCGCGCCAACCCTGAGGACCTTGCTTTTCAACCAGTCGAGGTTGACCTGCAGGACTGACCCCTTGCAAAACCACCCTTTTCCCCCCAATACCGGCCCTTGAAACCCCCATCAGGCCGCATCCCATGACCGACCTCGCCCATATCCGCAATTTCTCCATCGTCGCCCACATCGACCACGGCAAATCCACCCTTGCCGACCGGCTCATCCAAGAGACCGGAACCGTCAAGGATCGGGACATGAAGGAACAGATG
>JANOMH010000478.1:0-2180 GCA_031420215.1 Rhodobacterales bacterium
GGGCATGAACGCCGAACGCATCCTGATTGCTGCGGAATGCATTGGCGACGCCAAGTGGTTCATCACCAAGGCAACCGCTTATGCCAACGAGCGCCGGGTGTTCGGGCGGCCGATCGGGCAGAACCAGGGCGTGCAGTTTCCCATCGCGCGCGCCTATGCACAGATGCGGGCGGCGGAATTGATGGTGGATCATGCGGTGGCGCTGTTTGACGCCGGCAAGGACTGTGGTGCGCAGGCGAACATGGCGAAAATGCTGGCCGCCGAAGCATCCTGGGCCGCTGCAGAGGCTTGTGTCCAGACCCATGGCGGCTTTGGCTTTGCCGAAGAGTACGACATCGAGCGGAAGTTCCGCGAAACCCGGCTTTATCAGGTGGCCCCGGTGTCCACCAACCTGATCCTCGCCCACCTTGCGGAGCATGTGCTTGGCATGCCCCGGTCGTATTGAGGGGCCGCGATGTCACGAGGCGCATTGGACGGGTTGTTGGTGGTGGCAATCGAACAGGCGGTGGCAGCCCCCGCCTGCACAGTGCGGCTTGCTGATGCGGGTGCCCGCGTGATCAAGATCGAGCGGCTGACCGGCGATACCGCCCGGCATTATGATGCGACGGTGCAGGGCACCAGTGCGTATTTCGCCTGGCTGAACCGGGGCAAGGAAAGTGCGGCACTGGATGTCAAGGATGCTGCCGACCGTGCCCTGATCGAACGCATGGTCGCGCGGGCGGATGTGTTCGTCCAGAATCTGGCGCCCGGGGCGGCGGCGCGACTGGGTCTGGGCGCGGCCGCATTGGTCGCCCGCTATCCGGCGCTGATCGCAGTGGATGTCGTGGGCTATGGGCAGGATACCGCCCGCCGCGACATGCGGGCCTATGACATGCTGATCCAGGCGGAAAGCGGATTGTGTGCAGTGACGGGCACGCCAGAGATGCCGGTGAAAGTGGGCGTATCTCTGGCTGATATCTCCACCGGCATGAATGCCCATGCTGCGGTGCTTGAAGCGTTGATCGCCCGCGGGCGGTCCGGCAGCGGGCGGGTTATCGAGATTGCCATGTTCGACACGCTGGCCGATTTCATGGCGGTGCCGTTGTTGCATCATGACTGTGCGAACCAGCCCACCCCGCGTCATGGGCTGAGCCATGCGTCGATCTATCCCTATGCCGCGTTTCAGTGCCGCGATGGCGAAGTGGTGGCAGTGGTGCAGAGCCCGGACGAATGGCAGCGATTCTGTGCGTCGGTGCTATTGCTCCCGGATCTTGCTGCAGATCCGCGCTTTGCCGACAACACGGCGCGGGTCGCCAACCGGACGGCGCTTGATGCAGTTATGTTGCCGATCTTTGCCGCGCAGACTAGGCGCGTGATGGTGGATCGGTTGCAAGCGGCGTCGCTGCCTTGGTCTAACGTCTCGACGGTGGCTGACCTGTCGCTGCATCCAGCGCTGCGGCGGATGCAAGGGACTGTGCCGGGCGGGCGGTTCAGCGGGCCGGTCCCGCCCCTCCACCGTGATCTGACACCGGGGCCGGTCCCTGCGCTGGGTGCCGATACGGCCCGGCTGCGGGCAGAGTTTGCGGCATGACCGACCACATCTCGCCCCAGCTGGACCTTGAACATTTGCGCGGCTGGATTGGTCGGCGCGAAGAGGCAGAGGATGTGGTTACACCGCGTTTGACCGCTGGGCTGTTGGCTGTGCTTGACCACCCCGAAACCAGCTTGGCAGAGGGCGACCTTGCGCCACTCGCAATCCACTGGTGCCTTGCCCCGCCTATCCGGCCCACCTCACAGCTTGGCCTGGATGGGCATCCCCTGCGGGGCGGAATGCTGCCACCGGTGCCGCTGCCGCGACGGATGTGGGCGGGGGGAGCGCTGGAGTTTCCGGGCCGCATTCGTGTGGGTGACAGGGTGCGCCGCCAGTCGGTGGTGCGCGATGTGACGCTGAAGCAGGGGCGCAGCGGACCACTGTGTTTTGTGACCGTAGATCATGAGTTCTTTGGCCCTGACGGGCTGGTGCTGCGCGAACGACACGACATCGTCTATCGCGCGGCGGGCGGCGCGGCCCCGATGGCCACGCCAGTTGCCCCGGTTGCTCGGTGGCAAGAGGGTGCGCAGGCCAGTGCTGTGCAGCTTTTCCGCTATTCGGCGATCACGTTCAACGGTCACCGGATCCACTATGACCGTGACTATGCGAC
>JANOMH010000479.1:0-6083 GCA_031420215.1 Rhodobacterales bacterium
GGTCAGGCGCTGCCCCATGTCCGGAGAGGCAGGTCAATGACCGCTTCGTCCGCACAGCTGACCTTGGTCACTGATGGCGCTTGGCGCACAGGAACCTTTTGTCAGGTGGCGAACACTAGAGTGTCAGGCACATCACATGGCGACGGGTGCCCGCCATGTCAGCCTTGGTAGATCCAGCCGCCAGAAACTGCGGCACAAATCCCATGAACCGAAAGCTGGGCGAGGTCGGGTCAACCGGGCTGGCCTCGATCACATGTGCGCCCTGATCGCGGGCATGGGTGATTGCTGCCTGTAACAAGGCAGCACTTATCCCCTGCCCCCGCAGCGCAGGCGGCACGAAAAAGCAGGTGATTGTCCAGACCGTGCCGGGTTCAGCCGGGGGCCCGCCAATCGATCGCAGGCTTTCCCGCGGGCCGACCGCACACCAGCCGACCGGAACCGTGTCGCGGTAAGCCAGCAGTCCCAGCGGAACGCCGCGCCCGACCAGGGTCTGCATCGCAGCCTTGCGGGCATGGGGCGGCCCTTCGGTCGCGGCCTTGGGCTTGGCCCGCCACACCATGCACCAGCACAGACCCGGCCCGCCCCGCGCCTCGAACAGGGTGGCAAGATCGGTGAAATTCTGGGGCCCGACCGGGCGGATGACGAGGGCAGGATCGGTCATGCGCAACCTTTGGCACCGTGGTGGCACAGGTCAAGCCCCTTGACCCGGCCCCCCCGCCACGCCAAACCGACTTGGCAATTGGAGCCAGCATATGACCGATTTCGCCGCCACCAAAGCCCGGTTTCACCTGCCTGCCGGGCTGATCTACCTCGATGGCAACTCGCTCGGCCCCCTGCCCTTGGCCGCCCCGGCGCGGATGGCCACAGTGATGGCCGATGAATGGGGCGAGATGCTGATCGGCGGCTGGAATGCAGGCGGTTCGGATCGGGCCGGATGGATGGCGCAGCCGACCGGCATGGGTGACCGGGTGGGGGCGCTGATCGGGGCGGAACCGGGGTTTGTGACTTTGGGCGATACGCTGTCGATCAAGGTTTATCAGGCGCTGGCTTCGGCCCTTGTCCTGCGTCCGGGCCGCAAGGTCATTCTGTCCGACACCGGGAATTTCCCGTCCGACCTGTATATGGCGCAAGGGCTGATTGCGATGCTGGGTCAGGGGCATATCCTGAAAACCGTGGCCCCCGCGCAGGTCTTGGATGCTATCGACGACAGTGTCGCCACGTTGCTGATCACCGAAGTGGATTACAAGACCGGGCGGCGGCATGATATGGCGGCCCTGACTGCCAAGGCGCATCAGCATGGGGCACTGGCGATCTGGGATCTGGCCCATTCCGCCGGGGCTTTTCCCGTTACAGTCAGCAGCGGCGGGGCCGATTTCGCCGTCGGTTGCACCTATAAATACCTCAACGGCGGGCCGGGCGCGCCTGCGTTCATCTACGTCGCCCCCCGGCATATTGGGGCGACGCAGCCTGCGCTGTCAGGCTGGCTTGGCCACGCCGCCCCCTTTGCCTTTGACCTGACCTACCGGCCCGGCACCGGGATCGAGCGGATGCGGGTTGGCACCCCGCCGGTGCTGGCGATGGCGGCATTGGAAACGGCGCTGGATATCTGGGATCAGGTCGATCTGGCCGACCTGCGCGCCGCGTCTTTGGCCCTGACCGATCAGTTTATCGCCGGGATCGAGGCCGCCTGCCCGATGCTGACCCTTGCCACGCCCCGCGACCATGCCCTGCGCGGGTCGCAAGTCTCGTTTCACTTTGCCGATGGATTTGCCGCCATGCAGGCGATCAAAGCCCGTGGCGTGATCGGCGATTTCCGTGCCCACGATATCATGCGCTTTGGCTTTACGCCGCTGTTCATCGACGCCGCTGATGTGACGGCGGCTGTGGCGATCATTGCCGATGTGATGACTTACCGGCTGTGGGACCGGCCTGAACACCATGCCAGAAGCAAGGTCACATGATCCGGCGGTTTCAACCCACCGACGCGCGCGGCACATGGGACGTGTTCTTTCGTGCTGTGCGGATCGGGGCAGCCGGGCATTATACTGAACAGGAACTGATCGACTGGGCCCCCTCGGATCAGATGCCAGCGGGTTGGAGTGACTGGCTGGACCGGCACATCACCTTTGTCGGCCAGACAGAAGAGCAGATCACCGGGTTCTTTATGCTCGAACGCGATGGCTATCTGAACATGGCCTTCGTGCTGCCCGAATACCGGCGCAGCGGTTTGGCGGGGCAATTGTATGCGGCGATTTTGGCTGAAGCGCGGGCGCTGGCGCTGCCACAGATGACGGTCATTGCCAGCAGGCTTGCGACCCCGTTTTTTCGGCGGGCAGGCTGGGTTGATGACCCCGCGCCACCGCCGCGCGATGGGCACCCGATCCTGCCCGCAGACCCCAATGACCCGCCGATCGAATGGACGCTGAAAGTTGATCTGGTCTATGCATAAAGGACCGGGCAGCGCGAAGATGAACGGTTGACACTAAACCCTAAGCGCCCGCCCGAACATCGCGGCAAGCCGGGCCACTGCGGCGGCGTAGGCTGAATAGTCCGTGACCCCTGCCTTCATCCCGTTCAGGGCGGCGAGCAGGGTTTCGGCGCAGGCGACGCTATTGCCAACTCCGGCCAAGGCAACCCTGCCTGCGACCTCCTCCCGCCCCAGCCAATCAGCATAGACCGCCGTTAGCCTGCCCTCGCCCGCGCGGATTGTTTCGGCGCTGACCAGCGTCTTGGCATCGATGAATTCGGCCCCGTGGGGCGAGTTCAGCAATGCCTCGATGATCGGGCCGCCATGGGCGGCAAAGGCCGCTGTCAAGGCCTGTTCCGGCGGCAGACCCTGTGCCAGAATCCGGGCCACTTCAGTGCAGGTCGCGTCAAAATAGGCCTGCACAAGGGATTGGAATATATCCTCTTTATTGCGGTAGTGCAGATACAGGGCGGCGCGTGACATGCCTGCGGCCTGCGCGATATCCTCCATCGCGGTGCGGCGAAAACCATAGAGGCGGAACACCTCGAAAGCCGCCGCGAGGATGGCCTTTTGGCGCGGGTCTTGGGCCGGTTTTGGGGCATCCGTTTGCATCATGCCCATGCTTGACAAAACGACGCAGTTTTGTCAATTGACACACTGACAAATTTCGATGATTATGTCATAAATCACCGGAGCAGCCCATGTCCACCAGCCTGATCATCAATGGTGAACCCCATACCATCGACCTGCCCGACGCCGTCCCCCTGCTGTGGGTGCTGCGCGATGCTGTCGGGTTGACCGGCACCAAATTCGGCTGCGGCATTGCCGCCTGCGGCGCCTGCACCGTGCATATTGATGGCGAGGCGGTGCGGTCCTGTCAGGTGGCCTTGGCCGATGTCTGGGGACCGGTGATCACGATCGAGGGGTTGGGGACACTTGACGCCCTGCACGCCATTCAGGCCGCATGGATCGACAATCAGGTGGCGCAATGTGCGCTACTGTCAGTCCGGCCAGATCATGCAAGCCGCAGATCTGCTGGCCAAAATCCCGGCCCCAACCGATCAGGACATCGACGAAGCGATGCAGGGCAACCTGTGCCGATGTGGCACCTACCCGCGGATCCGGGCTGCCATTCATGACGCGGCCAGTCGCTTGCAGAAAGTATAGTCATGGCCCGGATTGGCACGATCGCAAGGCGCACATTTCTGATCGGCTCTGTCGCCATCATCGGCGGAGTGGCCTTTGGCGTGTATCAGGTCAAAAAACCCATCCCCAACCCGCTGACACTCGGCCCCGGTGCGACAACGCTGAACCCGTTTGTCCTGATCAATGCTGACGGGGTCACGATCATCGCCCCCCGCGCCGAAATGGGGCAAGGCATCCATTCGACTTTGGCCGCTTTGGTGGCCGAAGAATTGGATGTGGATTGGGAAACAGTCACTGTCCTGCACGGCCCACCCGCGCAGGCCTATTACAACGCCGGTCTGATTGCTGGTGGTCTGCCCTATCCGGAATACTCCAAAACACCGTTCCAAGAGGGGCTGGGCGATCAGATGGGTGCTGTGGCCAAGGTGTTCTCGCTCCAGGTTACCGGCGGCTCATCGTCCACCCGCGATGGATTTGACCGGATGCGCGCCGCCGGGGCCAGTGCGCGTGAGGCGCTGAAACTGGCCGCCAGTGCCAAGCTGAACATCCCCGTTGCGCAATTGCGGACCGACCAAGGCCGCGTTATCGCCCCCGATGGCACCACCCTGCCCTATGCTGAACTGGCCGCAGAAGCCGCAAAAATCAGCCCGCCGCAACCCGACCTGCGGCCCAAATCCGACTGGAAACTGCTCGGCACCAACCTGCCGCGCAAGGACCTGCCCGGCAAATCCACCGGCACTGCGCTGTTCGGGATCGACACCCGCCTGCCCGGCATGCGCTTTGCCACGGTGCGGATGAACCCGGCCCGCACCGGCATGGTCAGCTTTGACCCCTCTGCTGCGATCATCATGGACGGGGTCGAACAGATCATCGATCTGGGCACCGGCATTGCCGTGGTCGCCAGCAACACCTGGCTGGCGTTTCAGGCCGCCGAAGCGGTTGATATCACATGGGAACCCAGCGCCTATCCGGCGACCAAAGCTGAAATGATGACCGCGATCAGCGCGTCGCTGGACACGGCACCCAACTCTACCCTGCGCGATGACGGCGATGTAGATGCCGCACAGGATGGCACCGTGGTCACCGCCACCTATACCGTCCCCTTCCTTGCCCATGCGACGATGGAGCCGATGAATGCAACTGCGCTTTATACCGGCACCACGCTTGAGATTTGGGCAGGCAATCAAGCGCCGGTCTTGGTGCGCGATAAATGTGCCGATGCAGTCGGGTTAGCCAGCGATCAGGTCACCATCCACACCATGCTGATGGGCGGCGGGTTCGGGCGGCGGGGAGAGACTGATTTCGCCGTTTACGCCGCCCGTGTGGCGCACGCGTTGCCCGGAACCCCGGTGCAGGTCACCTGGAGCCGGGAGGAGGACATGCGCCACGATTTTTACCGCCCCGCCGCCGTCGCCCGTTCAAGGGCGTGGTCAAAGATGGCACAGCTGTCAGCCTGCATGGCCAGATCGCCGCCCCGTCCGTCACCCGCAGCGCGGTCAGCCGGATGATGGGCTTTGCCCCGCCCGGCGCGGACAAGGGCCATGTCGAGGGGGCGTTTGATCAGCCCTACGGCATCCCTAACTACCGGATCACCGGGCATCTGACTGAATTAGCTGTGCCTTTGGGGTTCTGGCGGTCGGTCGGATCGTCGATCAACGGCTTCATGATGGAAAGCTTCATCGACGAGCTGGCCCATGCTGCCGGGGCCGACCCACTGCAGTTCCGGCTGGACCTTGCCACCCGCGAACATGCGCCCAGCGCCGGGGTCATCGCGGCCGTGCGTGATCTGTCCGGCTGGACCGGGCAAACCCCTGCCAATGTCGGGCGCGGCGTGGCATTCACCTATTCCTTTGGCACGCCGGTGGCCCAGGTGGTCGAGGTTGTTGACGAAAACGGGACAATCCGGATCAACAAAGTCTGGATCGTCTGCGATGTCGGCACCGCGCTGAACCCTGACACGATCAAGGCACAGATGATCGGTGGGGCGGTCTATGGGCTGTCGGCGGCAGTGATGGGCGAGATTACTTTTACCGACGGCATCGCCGATCAGGGCAATTTTTCCGACTATGACGCGCTGCGCATGCATAGCGCCCCGCAATTCGAGGTTGAAATTCTGGAAACCGGCCCGCATCTGACCGGGGTGGGAGAACCGGGCACCCCGCCGTCTATGCCCGCTTTGGCCAATGCGCTGTTTGACCTGACCGGACGCCGGGCCACGCGACTGCCACTGATTCTGGACTTTGTCGTGCTGCTGTAACTGGTCCACAACCCTGAGACATGCGCCTCCACACGCGGAATGCGAATGCTGGGCAAAACCGGGGCATTTGTCACGGTTATGTTACAAAGAGGCCAGCGGTTCGCAATTGTCCGCAATGTCGCCACAATTTGCCCCGCAATGAGCAAAATCTGGCCCATTCGTTTCGATAGAAGTTTGGGGCAAGACAAGTGTTCGAGGTCGGGCACTTAAAAG
>JANOMH010000480.1:0-2323 GCA_031420215.1 Rhodobacterales bacterium
TCCCGGTCAACCCGATTGACGATGCGCAGGACATGCGCAGCGAAATGCTCTCTACGATGAAGCGGATGGGCATGAAGGTCGACAAGCACCACCACGAGGTTGCCGCGACGCAGCACGAACTGGGCCTGATCTTCGGCACGCTGACCAAGCAGGCCGATGAGATTCAGAAATACAAATATGTGATCCACAACGTCGCTCAGGCCTATGGCAAGACCGCGACATTCATGCCCAAGCCGATTTATGGCGACAACGGGTCGGGCATGCATGTCAACATGTCGATCTGGAAGGGCGGCAAGCCGTTGTTTGCAGGCGATAAATATGCGGACCTGTCGCAAGAAGCCTTGTATTTCATCGGCGGGATCCTGCACCACGCCAAGGCGCTGAATGCGATTACCAACCCCGGCACCAACAGCTACAAGCGCCTGATCCCCGGGTTCGAGGCCCCCGTGCTGCGCGCCTATTCGGCCCGCAACCGGTCAGGCTGCATCCGGATCCCGTGGTCCGAATCGCCCAAAGCCAAGCGGGTCGAGGCCCGTTTCCCCGATCCGTCCGCGAACCCGTATCTGTGCTTTTCGGCCCTGCTGATGGCCGGTCTTGACGGGATCAAGAACAAGATTGATCCGGGCCCGTCGTCCGACAAAGACCTGTATGATCTGCCGCCCGAAGAACTGGCGCTGATCCCGACGGTCTGCGGGTCGCTGCGCGAGGCGCTGCAAGAGCTTGAAAAGGATATGGATTTCCTGCTGGCCGGTGACGTGTTCACCCGTGACCAGCTGGAGGGGTACATGGCGCTGAAGTGGGAAGAGGTTTACGCCTTTGAACACACCCCGCATCCGATCGAATACAAGATGTATTATTCCTGTTAAGGGGCGCGTGGGTTTCACCCACCCTACGAACTGGGGCACCTTCGGGTGCCCTTTTTCATGACGCCCGCACCATTGTCGTATGGATCGAGAACACCACAGCGCCGGTCACCGGCAGGCGCAGAATGCACTGCCTTTCACTGCGGATATAGGCCGACGACGGTTGCCCCACCGGGCGCGGCGCAGCCTCGGTATGCGGCTGGAACAGCGCCGGGCTGTCATAGCGCAGCAGGTTGGCCCGCCAGAGCACGCGCCCCGGCGTGATCATGTCGAACATCCGTTGCACGCGGGCGGCGATGTCGGGATCATACCGGCCCACAGGCGCGTGAATCCGGCTGAGCGGATGACCGATCTTTTCCGCCAAAGTCCAGGCGGCCGGAAAGCCCAGCAAAGCGGCGGTCAGGACATGTTCTGACGCCACTTTCTGGTGAATACAGAAATCTTCCTGCAGCAACCGGGACAGGGTCAGGAACGGATCGGCGCGGTCCAGTTCAACCCAAATACCATCGGGGCAGCGCACCCGCCCCGTCTCGACCACAAAAGCCGGCATCTGGGCCATCGTCACCAAAGCGACCTCCAGCAACTCGGAAACCGCCGCCCCAGCCCCCGGCAACACCGCAATCACGGCGTCCCGGCGCTCCGCTATCAACGCGGCTTTCTGGGCCAATTGCGCCCGATACGCCCCATCCACGCGCAACCAGTCAACCATATCCACCGGATAGACCTGCGGCAACCGGGCCTGAGCGGCCAGCATCTGTGCCTCCGGGATCGCATCCTGCAACACTACATCCATTTCCGACCCCGCACCCGTCGCTTTCGAACCCGACATAATCCCAGCCCCCCCGCACCATGCCCACAAAGGGGCACCCCATGAACACCCATTATCGCGATACGCGCAAGATCGACCCGACTCGCGGCGCAACCCTTGGCGATGGGTCGCCCAATGACAATGACCGGGTGGAAATCGGCCCGACCCAGCTCGCCTATGCCGAATGGGCCGCCGCTGGGCTGACCTTGCCCAACCTGCCCCGGATGCGCGCCTTCCGACACCAACGCCTGACCGCCGCTGTCAATGCCCGCAACTACTGCGGCATCCTGATGTTTGACCCGCTGAACATCCGGTATGCGACCGACAGCACCAACATGCAGCTGTGGAACACCCATAACGCGTTCCGGGCCGTGCTGCTATGTGCTGACGGCTATATGGTGATCTGGGATTACAAGAATGGCATGTTCCTGAGCCAATTCAATCCCTTGGTGCGCGAACAGCGGTCCGGGGCAGACCTGTTCTATTTCGACCGGGGCGATAAAGTCGCCCCCGCTGCGGATAAATTCAGCCGCGAGGTCGCCGACCTGATCCGCCAGCACGGCGGGGCGAACATGCGGCTGGGCGTCGACAAAGTGATGATCGAAGGGCTGCGCGCGCTTGAGGCGCAGGGCTTCACCGTCCTGCCCGGCGA
>JANOMH010000481.1:0-3591 GCA_031420215.1 Rhodobacterales bacterium
AGACTGCCCAGAACCACGGCCAGCGTCGAGGACGCGACGGAAGTGACAATCGAATTGATGAACCGCTTGAAAAACTCGTCGCGCACAGTGTTCTGTGTCCAGATCGTATCGGGCGACATCCCCAGCGCCTTCCATCCGATCCAGTTGGGCACGAAATCGAGCCAGGGGACCATGTTGCCCTGCATCACGTCCGGCATTTTCTTGAAGCTGGTGGTGATAGTCCAATAAATCGGGAACAGACAGATGAACGCCCACAGGCAAAGGGCGCCATAGATCGCAATCCGCCCGCTCCACCATTTGGCCCGGTGCGTCAGATCGCGGTCAGAGTCGTGGAATATCTGCTCCGAAGTGCTCATGATTGGGTCATCAGGTTTGCGGCCTTGTGAAACGCTCGGCAATTTTCATCAGGATCGTCATCGCGATGATGATGATCACCAGATAAACCATGGCCAACATGGTGCCATACCCCACGTTCGACCGGTCCCGGTATTCGCGGAAGATAAAGCTGGTAACGCTATCCGTGGCACCCCCCGGCCCGCCCGAGGTGACAGTGATGATGATATCGGCAAGCTTGAGCTTGAAGATGATCCGGATCAGGATGGCGGTGATGGATACGGGCAGCATCAGGGGGAAAGTGACCTCCCAAAACCCGCGCCAACCATTTGCGCCGTCAACTTTGGCCGCCTCTTGCACCTCGCGCGGGATGGCCTGAAGCCCTGCCAAAATCATGATCATCATGAAGGGGATAAAGGTCCAGGCGTCCATCACCATGATGGTCAGCTTGGCCATAAGGGGCGAGCCAAAGAACTCGGGTCGGTCCCAGCCCAACAGGCGGCCCAGATTGGACAGGGGCCCATAGCGCGGGTCCAGCATGGATTTGCCGATCATCCAGCTGACCGCCACGGGCGACAACATCAGCGGCATCAAAAACGCCACTCGAAAGAATTTGCGCGCCCGGATTTGCCCGTTCAGCATCAGTGCCAGCCCGAAAGCGATGGCATATTCCGCAATGATCGCAAGGCAGTACCAGACCATATTGCCAAGCGCGTTCCAGTAAAATGGGTCCGTCCACATCTGGCGCAAATTATCGAAACCGTTGAATCTTCGCCCGTCCGGGCTGGACAGGTTCCAGTCGGAAAACGCAATGCCCAGTCCGAAAATCAGCGGGATGACGGTCAAAGAGATCACGAATAGAACCGCAGGCAGCACGAACAAGACCCGCTTGCCCTGCTCGCCCCGGGTCAGGACTTGCCCCCAGCACAGGCAGATTGCCCAGAACATATAAGCGTAAAGTGTCGGTCGCCAATTGGCGAAACCAAAGTCGCCCCGACCCATGGCTTGCACGGTTTGCAGGATGGCGATGAGCAAAAGCAGCCCCGCTGCGCCCCAGATAATCACCCGGCCAAAGGCAATCCGCCCGGGGCTGAGGTTGTCGTTTGTCACAACATGGAGAAGGTCGCCCTGGGTGTTCATATCGGCCTAACATCAAAGTGGGATGGGCAGATTGCCCATCCTACGCACCGGGGTAGGATGGGCAATTTGCCCATCCCGTGCCTGATGTCACATCCCCAGCGACGCCTTATACAGCGCGATCTGGCTGTCCCGCCCGATCTGGTCGGTGATTTTCTCCCATGCCGCCGCGATCGCATCTGCGGTTTCCTGAGCGCTGGCATATTGCCCGGCAAACCCTTTGGCCAATTCATCCTCGGCCACCGAGTAATACTGGAAGATCCCCGGAATCCGCGGCTCGATCGCCGAGTTGGGGTGGTTGTAGCTGTCCAGGTTCGACCCAAGATAGCTTTCGATGAACGCCCGGTCGTATCCTGCCGCTTCCCATTCGTCATAGTTGAACTGGGAATTGCGATAGGGCTGGAAACCCGACGGATAGGCCGACATCCACAGGGCAATGTCCTTGCCGCCCAGATGGGCCGCCGCAGACCAGGCCGCCTTGTGCTTTTTCTCGTCGCCGTCAACGGTGGACATGACGTAGACGCCCCAGCCGATATAGGCCATGTTGGGGGCAAAGTTCGGCCCGCTCGGCAAGGTCTCCCATGCGCCGGTGACGTTGTTGTACACATCGTCCGAACCCGGCAGAATGCTGAAGCCCACAACATCGCCAACGACAGATGTGTCATTGGTCTTGGCGTTAGAGCCCACGTCGCCCCACCAGGAAATCATCGACCCGGTGCCGGCCAGAAACTGCGAGAATGCCGTCGTGCCCGGATCGGCGTTGATCTGGTCGGCCGGCATGATCGACATCACGTCCATCACGTCCTGAATAGCCCGCACAAAGGCCGGGTTGTTCACATAGGGCTTCATCGTTTCGGGATCGAACAACCAGGCCTTGTTATCGGGATGCTTGGCATAGGCGGTCGCACGGGATTCCAGGAAATAGAACCCGAACCCGCCCCAGCCCTTCAGCGGATCAAGATAGCCATAGGCTTCAATCCCGGTCAGCGGGTCAACTTGCCCGGCCAATGCCTTGGTCACGGTCTGCACTTCTTGCCAGGTCACGGGCGCTGCCGCGCCGCCAATGGCACCTTCGCCAAAGTAATCGGACCGGTAGGCGAAGGTGTGGCAATCGCCGTCGATCGAGATGCGATAGGTCTTGCCATCCCATGTCCCAACCGGGGCTTGCAGATAGCCGACGTAATCGGCCATGTCGATCTGGGTTTTTACCCATTCCGGCATTTCGGACAACAGGCCACGGCCAGCGGTGTCACCCTCGAACGGGGCGCCCATTTCAACGATGTCGAAGTCAACGGTGCCGGTCGCAATCGACTGTTGCAGGCGGGCGTTATAGTCGGCCTGTGCCAGATCGATCCAGTTGATCTTGGCCCCGGTATAAGTTTCCCATGGTTTCAGGAACCCACGGAACAGCACGTTGTGCTGGTTTTGGTTGTTCAGACCCAGAAAGTTCAACTCGACCCCGGCAAACTCGCCTTCGGCGACGCTGGCCTTGGTCGCCTCAAGTGTCATCTCACCGACTTTTTGCCATTCCGCATCGCCGGGGGACCCCATGCCAATGCCCGGAATCGCCAAAATCGCAGCGCGAAGATCGCCATGCGCTTCCGCAAGTGCAGCACCGGTTCCAAATCCCAGACCACCTGCAGCCGCAAGACCGCCAATGCTGGCGGCGGATTGCAGCAGTTTGCGCCGGCTCAACTGGACCGCATAATTGTAATGTTCGAGTTTCATTGACGTCCTCCCATGAATATCCTGCCCACCGTCACCGCGGCGGGCTTACCGGGTTCGGGCAACTCCTCTGGCTGCCGGAACCGGGTCCGGTTTGCCCCGGACAAGGGGAACCTTCTCAGCCTTGCGAACCTGTGTCAATCCTCTAACATGTTAGTATGATTAGCTCTCAGCCGTCATTAGCCAGACGCCCGAAATGTGCCGCTGCGCATGGCAGAGTGGTCGATGACGAATGTAATCCAACATAGGGGGGGCCCGACCGCGGGTGGGCGCAGCAGCGCAAGTTCTGCAGAGCTTTATGGTGCTGCCACTCCAGTCGACATTCCAAGCGGTTTGGGTTTCATGCGACGCATTCCTCCCGATCTCGCCCCGGCGAAGGCCGGGGTCCCGATGGCT
>JANOMH010000482.1:0-2171 GCA_031420215.1 Rhodobacterales bacterium
GCCGCGCGGCACCGAGGTCGAGGCTTTCACCGTCTCTTCCGCCGTATGGGCCGAGGCGTCATAGCCGGTGATCGTGTAGATTGGCAGCAACAGGCCGACGAGGAAGGCCATGAAGCCAGATACGGCCACTGGCCACACCGCCGATGCGCCCTCGGTCCCGGTATAATTGCCAAAGGTGAACAGGCGGCCAAAGTCCAGACTGGTGGCCGAGACCAGGCAGACCAGGGTTAACGCCGCCGCCGCCCCAAGGATCAGGAACCCCGACAGGTCAGTCAGTTTTGCCGTCAGCTTGATCCCAAAATGGTTGACCGCCGCTTGCAGCACGGTAATCACCGCTACAAAGATCACCCGTGTCGCCAGATTGTCCTCAAGCCCGAACTGTGCGCCAAAGGCTCCGAAGAAAAAGTAAAATGTGCCGACGTTGATTGCACCCAGCACGGTCACCAGACCCAACAGGTTCAGCCAGGCCGACAGCCAGCCGGTAAAGCGGTTCCCCAGGATCGACCCCCAGTGATACAAGCCCCCTGCGGTGGGGAAGGACGACGAGATTTGCGCCAGCGCCAAGGCAAAGAACCCTGACATGATCACTCCGACCGGCCAGCCGATGCCGATTGCGGCCCCGCCAGCGCCCGCTGTAGCCTGACCCAACGAGTTGATCCCGCCGGACAAGATACAGATGATCGAGAAGGAAATCGCGAAGTTCGAGAATTTGGACATGCTGCGCGACAGTTCCTGCGCATAGCCCATACCGTGCAGGACTTTGATGTCCTCGTGTCTGTCGTTGTCTGAGTAGTCGTCTGCCATCGTCTGGCCCCCGTTGCCTGTTGTTAGCGGGCCTTGTGATCTGGCCCTGCGCCATCAGAACCCGCCAAAAGGGCAGGCGGCAAGGGGGAAGCGGAAATTTAAGCATTTTGTTGATACAATCCGCCCTAAAGCAGGCCATTTGTGCCATTTTTGGATGGAAATGCACCGATTATCTCGTTTGGTCGGATCGATCAGGAACAATTGATCAACCCGCAGTCGCCTCTGCCATGATGTTTTCCCCGGTTCCATCCAGCCCCATCAGCACCCCGTAAACCTGCAAATCCGGGTGCCGTTCGGTCACCTGGCGTGCAAATTCCTGCATCGTGTCCCGGTGGGCGGTGGTTTCCTTTTCGGGGGTATCCACCATTTCGGCCCCCAGAGCGAGCCGGTAGGCCCCGCAATCGCGGTGGTCGATCACGATGACTTCGGTGACGCCGTGAAGCTCTTTGGCCAGGTCTACATGTTTCCAGAACACCTCATGCCAATCAGCAAACGCCTCGTGCACGACACCCAGTGACGCCCCGGCCAGAACTACATGGTCGTATGCGTCATGATAATCATGCGCCTCCATGAAATGGACCAGATCATCGACCAGCCGGTAATCCATGCAAGACAGCATGATCGCCCGCGCCGAACCATTGGCCTGCGCCGGGTCCGCGCCATAGCCGGTAACAATAGCGCAGCCGGCGCCTAGACTGGCCAGACGGACAAAGCCCCGGCGCGACATGATTTTGCCGTGCTCCTGCGTGTCACACATATCCGCTTGCCTTTCCTGCTGTGGTGTTGGCGTTCAAGATGCCACCAAAGGGATGAAAGAACCGCTAAGATGCGCCGATTTGCCGTTTCCATCCTGTTATTGGTGGAACTGCGGGATTATGTCCAAGGCCGGGACTGGCAGGTGGGGGCGCGATGCGCATCAGGTTTGATCGGGGGCCGCAAGGGGCGTCTGCATGGTTCGCCGCACCACGACAGCTGATCCGCGCCGATAGCCAGGCCGACGTGCCCCCTGCACTGGACGCGATGGATGCGGCCCGGGCCGCCGGATACTGGCTCGCTGGTTATGCCTCGTATGAATTGGGGTATGTGCTGGAACCCAGGTTGCACAGCCTGATGCCGGTTGAACGGCGTCTGCCCCTGATCGCTTTCGGGGTCTATGACGGGCCGACACAGGCCGAGCCATTGCCTTTGGGAACCGCGGCTTTGGGTCCGTTTGCTCCCGGCTGGTCCGCCGTTGAATATGCTGCGGCCTTTGAAAAGGCCCATGAATACATCGGGGCAGGGGATATCTATCAGACCAACCTGACATTCCCGCTGACCGCCACTGCCGTTGGCGACCCGTTGGCGATTTATGCAGGTCTGTTCAAAGG
>JANOMH010000483.1:0-1689 GCA_031420215.1 Rhodobacterales bacterium
GAAAAGACCGCCGCCGCATTGGCCCTCGTCGGGTTAGACAAATTCGGGCAGCGCCGCCCCACCGAATTGTCCGGCGGTCAGGCGCAGCGCGTGGCTTTGGCCCGCTGCCTGGTGGTCGAGCCCAAGGTGCTGCTGATGGACGAACCGTTTTCGGCGCTGGACGCGCATCTGCGGGCCAATCTGCGCGAAGAGCTGAAGTCCCTGCAACGCCGCCTGCAACTGACCACGATCTTTGTGACCCATGATCAGGAGGAGGCGATGGAACTGGCCGACCGGATCATAGTGATGAGTGCGGGCAAGATCGAACAGATCGGCCCGCCCGGCGAATTGTATCTGGAGCCGCGAACCCTGACCGTCGCCCGCTTTATCGGCCAGATGAACGAGGCGACAGTGCCGGTCAAAGCAGGGCGCACCAATTGGCTGGGTCTGCCCATAGCTTTGCAGGCCCCGGACGGGCCGGTGACGCTGCTGTGCCGCCCCGAGGATTTGCAGCCCGATCCATCCGGCATTGCGGGCCGGGTGGCGCGGATCATCGATCTGGGGCCGATGCTGCGGATCACCGTGGCGACCGACGAAGGGGCAACCCTGACCTGGCTGTGCCCGCGCAGTGCCGCGCCCGCACTTGGCAGGACCGTTACCCTGCTGCCCGCCCGGTTGCTGGTGTACCGAGACGACCAGCGGATTGGTATCGCCTCTCCCTCTGCTCAAAAAGCCCTTTTGGAAAGCGTTCCCACATGACCCAGATCCTGACCGGAACTCTGACCACCGCCGATCACAAAGGCCATGTCGCCATCCCGTTCAACGTGCCCCCCGGCACAACCCGGCTGCTGGGCCAGTTCAGCGCCAGCCCGATCCGGACCCCCGGATCATTCTATGACAACCTTATCTCGCTCAGCCTGTTCGGCCCCGATAGGTCGCGCGGGTCCCGGCACAACAACCCGGTCTGGGATTTCAGCATCGAGGCCACCCGCGCCAGTCCCGGCTATCTGCCCGGCGTCATTGAACCCGGTCAGTGGTCCGTGATGATGGACACATTCCGGCTTGAGGGGCCGGTGACCTGGACTCTGACCGTCACCTGTGAAACCGCCCCGGTGCAACCCCATCCAGCCCCCATTTCCCAACTCACCGCCCCACGCGGTCCCGGCTGGTATCGCGGCGATCTGCATGCCCATACGCTGCATTCGGATGGGTCCTGGGACATTCCCGATCTGGTGGGCTGGGCCCGTGATTGTGGGCTCGATTTCATGACCCTGACTGACCACAACACCCCATCGGGACATGCAGAGCTGTTGTCCTTGGCCAGCGATGACCTGCTGACTATAGGCGGGATCGAACTGACCACGCATTACGGGCACGCGCTGACGCTGGGACGGCGGGACTGGCAGGAATGGCGCACCGGGCCGGTGACGGGGCTGACCATGCTGCAGATCGCACAGCAGGTCATCGACAAAGGTGCGCTGTTCATCATCGCCCACCCGATGTCCGAAGGCGACCCCGCCTGCACCGGCTGCCGTTGGGAATTTGCCGATATGTGCCCTGGTCCGGCCCGGATCGTCGAAATCTGGAACGGTGGGCCGTGGTCGGATTACAACGAGGAAGGTTTGGCACTTTACCTCAACTGGCTGGCCAAAGGGCACCCGCTGGTCGCAACGGCAGGATCCGACATTCATGGGCCATATCTGCGTGGCC
>JANOMH010000484.1:0-2135 GCA_031420215.1 Rhodobacterales bacterium
GCAATTGTGGATCGTGACCCCGTTTGGCAGGGTGGCCGCAACATGACGGGCATGGCCGAGGGCGGCGAAATCCTCGGACCCTGCATCCGACAGCGGCAGCTTGGAAATGATCGCCACGCCGTTATAGCCCTTTTGGCCGCGGGCAATCATGTGGGTATAGCCCAGAGCGCGGAACTGCTCGACCGGGATGTTTTCAACCGGACTTTTGCATTCCTGCAAACACAGCACATCGGGCTGTTCGTCGGCCATCAATCGGGCGACCAACCCTTCGCGCAAGCGGACAGAGTTGATGTTCCATGTGGCAATGGTAAAAGGCATCGGGCGCGTTCCTTGGTTTTGCCCGGACGATACCGCGTCCGGGCAAAGAGGTGAACCCACCTTTGGGCAGCAGACCAGCCAGCGAACCCGGGCGGTCTGCTGATCAGTTCACGTTATACTGGCCGATCTGGCAGATGTTCACGACATCAGTGAATTGGGCCCCATTTTCCCACTCGATCAGAATGTCATAGTTGCATTCGCTGACATTGCGGAAGGTGATGTCGAGGTGCTGGCGCGGGCCCAGCGTGTTGTTGCCCAGAATGTCATTCTCCCAGTTCGAGTTGTTCACCGGAGAGGCATAGAACCGATAGATGGTCTGGCCCGAGTTGTTCTGAATGCGCAGCGGTTCGACCGAGTCGGCGAAAACCGGGGCGGCCATCGACAAGGCGATGGCAATGGCGGGGATAAAGGCGCGGAAATTCATCATCGTTCAAGTCTTTCTGTTTTGAGGTCGGATGGCTAACGCCGCCGACATTTTCACATTGTCAAAAACCGGCCAAGTCAGGATTTCCCCGCTTTTCGGGGATTTTTTCAGCAGCTGGCCGGGTCTTCGTCTTGGGTCGTTCGGTCGTTTCGTTTCTTAGTCTCGGGCCTTGGACGCGGGCCAAACCCCGCGCCTTGGAATTTACTGAATCGTATAGCTGCCAATGTCGCAAACGTTGACGGAATCCACCAGATCGGTGCCGTCGTCGAACACCATGCGGATGTCATAGCTGCATTGGGTCCGGCCATCGGCGATGTTCACGGTGCCGCTTGAGCCGCTGGGCAACACATTGGCACCCAGAATATCAGCCTCCCACGACCCCACATCACTGGGCGAAGCGTAGAATTCCATCAGCGTGTAGCCAGAGGTATTGATCAGCTCGAACTGCATGTCCTGAGCAACAGCGGGGGCGGCGAGCGCAACAAACACAACCGGCAGAATATGCTTCAAAGAGAGCATGTCGAAAAACCTTTCTCGTGAACCCGCTTGGGTTCCGTCAACGCGGATCGCGCCTGACGTCAGGATATGCCGGTTTTTCAAAATCGCCTAGGCTATCGGATAACTTTAGGTGCGTTATCCGATAACAAGCCACTACCCCGGCCCAAAAACGGTGACCTTTGCCGCCAAAATAACAGGGCGCGCCGGGGCCAACCCCCGACGCGCCCTTGCACAAAATAACTCTTGCCGGGCTTAAGCGGTTTGCCTTCGATGTGAATAGCTCACCGCCTCGCCCGATCTCGCCCCGGCGAAGCCCGGGGCCTCGATGCTTTGACGAGATCTATCGGGACCCCGGCCTTCGCCGGGGCGGGATCGGGGGGAATGCGTCGCATTAAACCCAAACCGCTTTAGTTGATCGTATAGGATCCCATGTCACACATGTTGACCGCATCGCTGATCTCGCTGCCGTCATCCAGCACAACCCGGATGTCATAGGCGCATTGGTCCGATCCATCCGTCACTGTCACAGTGCCGCTTTCGCCCGGTGCCACAACTTCGGCCCCCAACACATCCTCGCGCCAATCATCCATGTTCGACGGCGAGGTATAAAACTGCACTATGGTAAAGTCCGAATTGTTGATCAGGTCGAACTGCAGATCTTCGGCAACCGCCGGGGCCGCACAGGCCAGAGCAAACGAAACTGCACTAACGAGGCGTGTCGTGGAAAGCATGATGCATAACCTTATGAGAGATAAAGATAAGCAGCGATCTGCTGCGGCACCGGGTATAGCTGTGCCGGGGTTAAAAACTATCCCCCAGGGAACAGAAACGCAAAAAAATGCCCGGGTGTCATAATCGACACGCCGGGCAAGTCCAACAGGGAGGATGGTGGCCG
>JANOMH010000485.1:0-5869 GCA_031420215.1 Rhodobacterales bacterium
CACCCTTTCGACAAGCTTGGGCCACAGTTACCTGCCAATTGCCACAGGGTCCAGCGCCCAAACCAGCCTGCATTGGCGACAGAGCCCGAAATCGCAGCGGTCTGTGCGCTGCCCCGCGATTAGCGGCAAATTGTCAGGACAATGTAGATGACAGATTGAACCATTCCAGACGAAAACAACCTGCGCAATATCGTTTGGTGAGATCATGCCCGGACCATCCCTCGGAACCAACCTTAGCGGCATCGTCGATTGGGCCACGTCCTTTCCCTTCGTGAACCAGTTTTTGATGACCCGGCCGTGGTTCACCCAAAGCGGCAATGTCTTTGACACCGGGCAGGCCGGGCTGTTGGACCTTGATGCCAATGGCTGGATCAGGGATTTCACCCGCACCGGAACGGCAGCCACGTTCGACCGGGTGTCGACCATCTGGAACACCTCGGACGGGTATCAGCGCGACGGCCAATATGTGCTGGAATGGACCGGGACGGGCACAATCGTGGTCAACCCCGGCCCCGGCTGTTCGATTGTCAGCACCGGCGACCATCGCATGGTCATCAACGTAGCGGGCAGCGGTCAGGTTGGGTTTTCGATCACTTCAACCGACCCTGCCAATACCGGGGATTACCTGCGCGACATCAAATTCTATCATCAGGATGATGCCGATCTGATTGACGCGGGGGTCATGTTCAACCCGGAGTTCCTTGAAAAGATACAGGATTTCCGGGTTCTGCGGTTCATGGACTGGATGAATACCAACAATTCGACGATTCAGAACTGGTCACAAATGCGGCCCGAGGAAGCGGCGTTTCAAACCAATTACGGCAATGACGTGCGCGGCGTGTCCGTCGCCGTCATGGTCGATCTGGCCAATCAGACCCGCACCGACCCGTGGTTCACCATCCCGCATCTGGCCAGCGACGACTATATCCGCAACTTTGCCTCCTATGTCCGCGACAATCTGGATGCCGGGCTGGTGGCGCGGTTCGAATATTCCAACGAGGTCTGGAACTGGGGGTTTCAGCAGGCGCAATGGGCGCAGGCACAGGCGCAGGCTACATGGGGGGCCAATGTGCAGGGCGGCTGGATGCAATGGTATGGCGAAAAGGCCGCCAACATGGCCAATATTGTCGCTGATGTGTTTGGGGCCCAGACCGGCATCCGGGCGCTGAACGTGTTTTCGACCCAGTCCAGTTGGCCCGGACTGGAAAACTATGCACTGAACGCCCCCGATGCGGTGGCCGCAGGTGGCATTGCCCCACGCGACGCGCCGTTCCACGTTTATGCCATCGCACCGTATTTCGGCGGCTCTATCGGGGCGACCGAAAACGCGGGCTTGGTCAACCAATGGATCGGTCAGGGCGCGGCGGGCTATGCTGCAGCGATCAACTTTATCCGCAACGGCACCGCCCAGGATTCGCTCGCCCATATCGACGAGGCCATTGCCTATCACGCCCGCATCGCCGCCTCACTCGGCTGGCAGCTTGAGGCCTATGAGGCCGGGCAACATGTAGTTGATCTGGAAGGGTTATTTGGCGGCGCCCAGAGCCCGGCGCAGACCGCATTCTTTATCAATCTGGTTAAGCGGCCGGAATTTCAGGCGCTTTATGCCGAATATCTGAATATCTGGAAGGATAGTGGCGGCGGGTTGATGGCGCAGTTCTCAGATTTTGGCCCGGCCAGCCGCTATGGCAGCTGGGGCATCTGGGATTCGGTGACCAGCCCGGATTCGCCCCGCGCCGTGGCGATTGAAACCTTTCGCGATACGGTGTCGGCCTGGTGGGCTGACGGGCGCAACCCCAGTTCCTTTGCCAATGGCATGGTGTTGCGCGACGTCAATTCCGGTGGCACGATGACTGGCACCGCGCTGGCCGATGCGCTGTTTGGTCTGGGCGGCAATGATGTAATCAACGGGCAGGCAGGCAACGATATTCTTTATGGCGGGGTCGGCAGGGATACGCTGATCGGCGCAGGCGGTTCGGACACTTTGCATGGCGGTCAGGGGATCGATCGGCTGGACGGCGGGCTACAAAGCGACATCTATATCGTCAACACCGCCGCCGATCTGGTGATCGAGGCTATCGGCGGTGGCACGCAGGACCGGGTTGAATCCAGCGTCAGCTTTATCCTTTCCGACGGGGTCGAGGTTGAATGGTTGACCACCACCGCGCCAAAGGGAACCGGGCTGATTAACCTGATCGGCAATGACTTTGCCCAGACGATTGTCGGAAACGCCGGCAGCAACCGGTTGGCTGATGGCGGCGGGGCTGGGGCGGACACGTTGCAGGGGCTGGCTGGCAATGATGTCTATTGCATCGGCAATGGTCTGACCACCATCGTCGAGCTTGCGGGCCAAGGCACTGACCGGGTCATCACTTGGGTCAGCTTCAGCCTGTCCGCCGATGATGACATCGAGGCGCTGACGACCAGCACCCCTACAGGTTTTGCTGCGATTGACCTGACCGGAAATCTACGCAACCAAACTCTGGTCGGCAATCTTGGCAGCAACCGGCTGGATGGGATGGGGGGATCGGATACATTGGCTGGGATGGGTGGCGCAGATAGTTTCGTGTTTTCAACGGCTTTGGGGCCAACCAACATCGACCGGATCACCGATTTTCAGCCCGGCAGCGATAGAATCCTGCTCAATGACATGGTTTTCACCGGGCTGGCCATTGGCAATCTGGCGGCAGGGAACTTTCACGCCAACCTGTCCGGGCTGGCCGCCGATCCGGGCGACCGAATTATCTATGAAACCGATACCGGGCGGCTGTTCTTTGACCGGGACGGGACAGGGGCGGTAGGATATGTTCTGTTCGCGCAATTGCAGCCCGGACTGGCGCTGACCCAGAACGATTTCGGTATCTTCTGACCCGCTCTATTCCGGCGACCACGCCTCGTAATCCGACCGGGCGGTCTGTTCCGACCGGCGGATCGATCCGGCTGGTGCATAGGCCAAGGCGCTGCCGGTCAGGTTCTCCTGATGCGGTTGCTCCCAGGCCTTGTGCAGCAGCGGTTTGTCAGTGGGTGACTGGTCCCAGGTCCGATGCAGCCAGCCATGCCAGTCGGGGTCGACCCTGGAAGCCTCAATCGGGCCGTTGAAAATCACCCAGCGGCGGCTGTCATCCTTGGTGCGGTAAAATACATTACCCTGCCCATCACTGCCCACGCGGACGCCCTTGCGCCAGGTGAACAGCTGCGTCCCATGCGTCTGTCCGTCCCACCAGGTGAAAACGCGGCTGATTGAATGCAAAATACCCATGGGGATGCTCCGTTGGTTGGCGCGGTTGTGCCCCAGATCGGCGGCAAAGACCAGAGGTCCCTACCCGACCGAAGCCGCACTCTTTTTCGACGTATCCGCATGGATCATCAAAGGCGCATGATCCGGCCCCACGGCCTCTTCGTTCACCACCACCTCGGTCACCGTGGTCAGACCCGGCAGGTCGAACATCGCATCCAGCAGGATATCCTCCATGATCGAGCGCAGCCCGCGCGCGCCGGTCTTGCGCTCGATCGCGCGTTTGGCGATGGCTTTCAGGGCGTCATCGGTAAAGGTAAGCTTGGTATCCTCGATCTCGAACAGGCGTTGGTACTGCTTGACCAACGCATTCTTGGGCTGGGTCAGGATGGTAACCAAAGCTTCTTCGTCCAGATCAGTCAGGGTGGCAATCACCGGTAAACGACCGACAAATTCTGGGATCAGGCCGAATTTTAGCAAATCCTCGGGCTCCAGATCGCCAAAGATCTCGCCGACGCCACGTTCATCGACATCGCGGACATCAGCGTTAAAACCCATGGCCGATCCTTTGCCCCGGCGGGCAATGATCTTGTCCAGACCGGCAAATGCGCCGCCACAAATGAACAGGATGTTGGTGGTATCGACCTGCAGGAATTCCTGTTGCGGGTGCTTGCGCCCGCCTTGCGGCGGCACGCTGGCAATCGTGCCTTCCATGATCTTGAGCAGGGCCTGCTGCACGCCCTCGCCCGACACATCGCGGGTGATCGATGGATTGTCCGATTTGCGGGTAATCTTATCGACTTCATCGATATAGACGATACCGCGCTGCGCCCGTTCGACATTGTATTCGGACGCCTGCAGCAGTTTCAGGATGATATTTTCGACATCCTCGCCGACATAGCCGGCTTCGGTCAAAGTGGTCGCGTCGGCCATGGTGAACGGCACGTCAAGAATGCGGGCGAGGGTTTGGGCCAGCAAGGTTTTGCCACAGCCGGTGGGGCCGATCAGCAGGATGTTGGACTTGGACAGTTCAATATCCTGCGCCTTGGCCGAGTGATTCAGGCGCTTGTAATGGTTGTGGACTGCGACCGAAAGCACACGCTTGGCGTGCATCTGGCCGATGACATAATCGTCCAGAACGTTACAGATCTCGCGCGGGGTTGGCACGCCGTCGGATGATTTCAAGCCGCTGGTCTTGGTCTCTTCGCGGATGATATCCATGCATAATTCCACGCATTCATCACAGATGAACACAGTCGGCCCTGCAATCAGTTTGCGGACCTCATGCTGACTTTTACCACAAAAGCTGCAATAAAGCGTGTTTTTGCTGTCGCCACCGGTCGCACTTGCCATCTCAAACCCCTGGGCTCCTGGCCCTTACTTTGTCGTTTTTGGACTGCCCTATTCGGCCTAGAGTAGGACAGCCCGCGATGGTCCACAACGCTAAAATCTGCGTCTGGCCGGATCAACTTTACTTGTCGTCGCCCGCAGCACGGGTGGTTAATATCTCATCGATCAAACCCCATTCCTTGGCATCCTCTGGCGACATGAAATTATCGCGCTCCAGCGCCGTCTCAACTTTTTTCAAAGTCTGGCCGGTGTGCTGCACATAAATCTCGTTCAGGCGGGTTTTCAGCTTTTGCGTCTCGGCCGCGTGAATCATGATATCGGTGGCCTGGCCCTGATACCCGCCCGACGGCTGGTGCACCATGACGCGGGAATTGGGCAGTGAAAACCGCATCCCCTTGTCGCCCGCAGTCAGCAGAAGCGACCCCATCGAAGCGGCTTGCCCGACCACCAGCGTCGAGATCTTGGGCCGGACATATTGCATCGTGTCGTAAATCGACAGACCGGCGGTCACCACACCGCCGGGGCTGTTGATATACATCGAGATTTCCTTTTTCGGATTCTCGGCCTCAAGGTGCAAAAGCTGCGCGATGATCAGCTGGCTCATCCCGTCATGCACGGGGCCAGACAGGAAAATCACCCGCTCTTTCAGCAGGCGGGAAAAGATATCATAGGCCCGCTCGCCACGCGCCGTTTGTTCAACGACCATGGGAACCAGGTTCATATAGGTGGCAACGGGGTCCTGCATCTGTTCTGCCTCTTTGGAGGACGCATGTGGCGACACCTGCGTCGTTAAATCAAAAAACCTTCCAGAGTCTTAGTGGCCGCAGCAAGGGGCTTCAAGGGCGGGTATCGCGTTGACTTTATGTAAGCCATGACTAGCCTTCAGCTGGCACCCCGGCCACGGGACCGGGTCCAAGCCCCGGGGGCGTGATGGGTCCGATGGGGCCCGCGATGACAACGCGCAAGTTTGGCCCAGGCAAAGGCGTCCGCAAGGCATTCCGCTGCTCGTCCTGCCGTGCCGCCTCGGCCCGCGCCCCCAGGGTCAGGCTCAATTGCCAGCGCCGCAGGGCAAAAATGCGCATGCTCTGCCCCATCAGCGTTCGCGGAACGCTTCCTGGCCGCGATACAGCGGCTTGGTCAGATAGTGCAGCACGGTCTTGGCCCCGGTGTGCAATTCGACCGATGCCATCATGCCGGGCCGGATTTCGATCTGTTGCTGGCGGTCGGTCAGATGCGACAGGTCCACCCGCAAGGTCACCTTGTAATGCGGCGGCAGGTCGGCAC
>JANOMH010000486.1:0-2220 GCA_031420215.1 Rhodobacterales bacterium
AGTGTCAGGGCAAAATGCAGTGAACAGGCCCGGTTCGGCAGGTTCGCACCCCGGTGCAATCAAAAAAGGGGCCCTGGCAAGGACCCCTTTCAATTTCTTCTCCCTGTCGGACTTGGCCGACTGATTTTTCGGACGCTACGCAAGGACGCCGGGGGCGTCAATCACAAAAGCGGTTGAAGGGACAAAGTTGATCAAGGGATGGGATGGGCCAAAAAACCGCGCCCGAAGGCCCCAATAAAAAAACCGCGCCCGAAGGCCCCAGTAAGAAAACCGCGCCCGAAGGCCCCGATAAAAAAACCGCGCCCGAAGGCGCGGCAAGTCTGACAGGGAGGACGTCATGGCAAATACTCCGGGAGGACAAATGGAGCATCTGACGGCTTTCACTCTGGCATCAAAAGGTTAAAAATGTATCTTACGGTGAGAACAAAAGCGAACGGGAGAACCAGATGAGTGACCAGATTTTTATCGGTGGTGGGGGCGAAGGATACGGCATGGCGCAAGACCTGCTGCTGGCCCTGACCAACCGGCATGGGCTGATTGCCGGGGCCACCGGAACGGGCAAGACGGTCACCTTGCAAATCCTGGCCGAAGGGCTGTCTGCCGCCGGGGTTCCGGTGTTTCTGGCCGATGTGAAGGGCGATCTGTCGGGGCTGGCGGGGACTGGCAGTGCGACGCACAAGTTGCATGATGTGTTCACAAAGCGGGCGGCCACCATCGGGCTTGACCTGCAATATGCAGCCTTTCCGGTGACATTCTGGGACCTGTTTGGCAAACAGGGGCACCCGATCCGGGCGACCATCGCTGAGATGGGACCGTTGCTGCTGTCGCGCCTGTTGGAACTGACCGATGTGCAAGAAGGCGTGCTGAACGTCGCATTCCGGGTCGCCGATGAACAGGCCCTGCCACTGCTCGACCTTGAGGATTTGCAGGCGCTGCTGATTTGGGTCGGGCAGAACGCCACTGATTTGTCGTTGAAATATGGCAATGTGGCCACCGCCTCGGTCGGCGCGATCCAACGGCAATTGCTGGTCCTGGAGAATCAGGGCGGGGCCGAACTGTTCGGCGAACCAGCGCTGGACCTGATGGATCTGATCCAATGTGACGCCGATGGGCGGGGCCGGATCAACATTCTGGCCGCCGACACGCTGATGAATTCGCCGGTGCTATATGCCACTTTTCTGCTGTGGCTGCTTTCGGAATTGTTCGAGGTCCTGCCCGAAGTCGGCAACCCGGACATACCCAAACTGGTCTTTTTCTTTGACGAGGCGCATCTGCTGTTCAAAGACGCCCCCAAGGCATTGGTCGACAAGGTTGAACAGGTCGCCCGGCTGATCCGGTCCAAAGGGGTGGGGGTGTTTTTCATCACGCAGAACCCGGCAGACGTGCCAGATTCGGTGCTGGCGCAATTGGGCAACCGGGTGCAACACGCGCTGCGGGCCTTTACTGCCAAAGACCGCAAAGACCTTGAAAAGGCCGCCCAGACCTACCGCGACAATCCACGCTTTTCCACCGTCGATGCGATCCGGGATGTGGGCACAGGCGAGGCAGTTACCTCGATGCTGGATGCCAAAGGCGTGCCGATGATTGTCGAGCGCACGTTGATCCGGCCGCCTTCTTCGCAACTGGGGCCGATTGATCCGCGCCTGAGAATGGCTTTGATCGCGGCCTCGCCGATGGCTGCAAAATATAACACGCGGCTGGATCGGGATTCTGCCGCAGAAATACTGGGGCGCAAGGCCGATGCGGCGGCCAGGCAAGCCGAGCAGGATCAGACAGATGCAGACGGATTAAAGAACGCGCGGCGCTATGACGGCGGCAAAGATAGCCGCCCCGCAAGCCGCAGCGGCCGGTCAGAGAACGGCGGCGGATTTGGCGGAAAACTGGCCAATGTGGTGGTCAAAGAACTGACCGGCACCACCGGGCGCCGGATCCTGCGTGGCATTCTGGGCGGATTGTTTCGCGGCAGATAAAGCGAGTGGTGGGTTGAAACCCACCTTACGCTGCAATTTCTCTGGGTTTTCAAATATCCCCGCCGGAGGCTCCATCCGAACCGCCGGAGCCTCCAGCGGGGATATTGAGCACCCAGAGAAACGAAAGAGTAAGGTGGGTTTCAACCCACCCCCCCCGCTTAGAGTGGCTTGATCTTAAGGCTGGATATCCGGTTTTCTTCCTTGGCCAACACTTCAAACCGAAAGCTGTGAAAGCTGAATACCTGGCCCA
>JANOMH010000487.1:0-7797 GCA_031420215.1 Rhodobacterales bacterium
CGAACAGACCGGGAAAACAGCGACACACAAACAAAAATCACCGTCAAGACGATAAAACCACCAACAACCAACCGTACGAACCCCATAACTCACTTCCTTATCACTGCGCCCCATGGGCCTACCAGATCAATGATATCACGTATTTGGGTCACCTCTGCCTTTTGCGCCCATGGTCCGGGCGGTGCCGGTGTGGGCTCGGCCATCGGCTCTTCATGCCCAAATAGCGCCGCCCGCGTTCCCGCCTTGTCGACCATATATTCACTGGCCAGAAATTCCGCGACATACGTCTGTTTTTCGGCCGGCCAGTCGGCATAAGCGCGATAAAACGCCTCTTTATGGCAGATGAACAATTGCCGGATATCAAGGGGCGATAATTCTGCCAACAGCATATTGACCAGATCAGCGTCAGGCCTGTCCTTGGCACGCAATGTGTAAAAATAAGATTCGTGGTCCGAAGTTATTTGCGGCCAAGTCCCGCCTTCCTCGGCCCAACGTGCCAAAGCGGCCAGACCTTGCCACGCCGGTGGCAGCTGGGCCGCATACTTCCGGCCCAGATTGCGCAGATCGCGGCGGGTGGCTCCGCTTAGGTTTTCGCCCATGGAAGACGCCAGATCGGCCAGAATGAAATCCATCTTCTGGTGCAGAATTGCCGCGGCATCCAGACCTCGAGCTTCGACAATTGTTTCAACCAGATCATTGGCTTGCAGAAATAGTGCAATGGCAGACCGGTCCCTGAAATCCAACACTTGTACAATGGGAAGCGGCCCCAAACCGGCCTTGTCCAAAGCTGAAATTGCGGCTGGCGCAGGAACGGCGCGAAACAGATAGAGCCCGCCGAACAGCGAGGTCCAGAAATTGTCCTGCGCAAAAGACATTTCTTTGAGGGCGATTGGATTGCGTGTCAGATCACCGGTTTTCCGGGCAAGTTCAATCATCTGCGCAATCAGCACATCATCAAACCACGCATCCGGCAGCGACTTGAACTGATTGATCAGCGTTTCAAGATTCTTTGCGGTCGCAACTGCACCATCGGTAGTGTCGGCTTCTACCGTGATCTTGCGGATGTCGAACAGCTTATCGGGCGTTTCGACTCTATAGACCGAATTGACCAATTCCCCGGCAACGGCATCACGGCTGGTCAGAGCGAACAACTGCGGCTCGTTTTCTGTTATGAACTGACGCAAAATCCCCCGTGAAGTTGAAAAGCTTACATTCAGCAAGGGCGCTTTTTTTTGTTCCGTGGTCAGCAGGATGAATTGTCGGTTCAACCCCGCGTGATTCATGTAAAACTCATCACCCAGTTCAACTCCTATTTCCGGTGAGAACCCAGAGATATCGATATGAAAGTCATCAAGCTTGGTTTCCTTGCCGATCAAATGCTTCAAGGCGCGATTATAGCGTTCGACCAAAGCCGGGCTTTCAACCGGTATCAGATTGCCGAACATCAGTCCTTTTTGAATCAGCTTTCTCACCACGTCTCCTTGATCCAATGTTTGGGCAATCCAGCAACCGATAGAATCATGATTGGCCCCCAAATCAGAGTCGAAATCAGGCCCAGGCGCCCGAAATGCACAAGGTTCACCAAAATCCCCACTTCAAACAAAGTGTCAATTGGCGCGCCTTGCCAGATATACAGGGTCAGAAAAAATACCATACCTAATACGAGCATAATCAGCGTAGAGATAAAAGCCAATACCATCAGAGGCTTGACCCCTTCAGGCAATAACCGCGACAGCAATCTCGGCACCAACCAACCCAATAATGCGAGTAACGCCGCCGGAAAAACCAGACCATCCGAAAACAGATTCATGACCTTTCCGCCATATATCGCCGTTTCGCCTCTTCCATCCGCCCCATTTCCCGGACAGCATTCGCAATAGCGGTTTCATCGGATTTGTCTGCATACCGGAACTCACTGTCGGCATAGCGGTTGATCTCTTGAATCACCATGTTGATCGTGATCGGCATCCGAAGGCTTTCGATCATCACTTTCTTGGACTCGTAATCCTTGAACAAAAACAATTCCGGCTTTTCCATCCATTCATCGGGTAGTTCAAAATCCATCGCCCGCACCTTAACCGCATCAGTGATGTTCTTGATCGCCCGTCCGGTAAATCGTTTGTCAGCCTCTTGAATAGCCTTCAGATACGTCCCCAATTTGGCAATGGTGTCGAGCGACCCGATGTCGGTTTTAATCCGGTCGAAAACCGCAATCAATCCTTCTTCCTTCGGTCTCGAATGGCCCTCGAAACTTTCGGCCACGGCCTTTTTGATCTCTTGTGCCGCAAAAAGCTGATGGTCACCCAGCGGAATTGCATGGTTTTTGCCCAACAGGAGTGCCAGAATGTCTATATAATCATCCCGCGACTGCGGGCCATCCACCAGAAACCGTGCTCCGGCCCGCTGCCGCAGCGCATCATCCACGTTTTCCGGGTAATTCGAGAACATCCCGAATGTGCAATTCCCACGCACCACAGTATTCGCGCCGGCAAAACTTTCCATCAATACGGCGGTAATCTCTAGCTGCCCTGCCGACGATTGCCGGTCGCCCCGCTTTCCCGCCAAGGTATCAATATCATCAATCGTACCAAAGCCGATCACACTCGGGTCGATGACATTATTGATGAACGCCTTGGCATTTTGTCCGGATTTACCCTGATAGCTATCGATATTATCGGTTGACAGATTCTGATAGCGAAATGGATAGCCCGCAGTCTGACAATAATCATTGATCAGCCCGGCCATCATCTGGATCAATGTGGTTTTGCCCGTCCCTGGCGCGCCATCCCCCATGAAAGTAAAAATAAACCCACCCAATTCGGCAAACGGATTCAGCCGACGCTCAAAATCATAGGCCATGATCATTTTTGACAGACGCAGCGCCTGATATTTCGCAATATGGTTGCCGACCACCTCGTTCGGCTTTTTGAACGTCATGGTCAGGGTCGAACTGCGGGCTATGCGCGAGGGTGTAAAACCCTGCACGACAAACCCCTCTGCCGCGACCTTCCAACTAGCCCCGGTAAACGGTACCAACCGTGCCGCGCTGGTCGCCCGCGCACTGACTTTGGCCATCAAAGCCTCTGCAAAGGCCAAGACAGTCGCTACCAGACGCGGCTCAGACGTCGCAAAGGCCACCATGTCCTGATCAAGTTCCCACAACATGCCGTGTAGGGCCAGTTGACCATTTTCTGTTAGTACCTCCTCGACCTCGCCAATCTCGACCGTCTCTTCCGTCGCGTGCGCGGCCAAAAGAAACGCGGTCGCGTTGGCGAAAACATACAGCGTAACAAGGGCTTCGGCCGTCAGGAGTTCAGAAAACTCGGTGCGCTTGTCGGCGGGCAAAGCCCCGCCCAGATTGGATCGCTTAAGGTCGACCAAAGGCGTGCGCGCCGCGAATTGTTCGCCCACGGCCAGTGCAATCGCAATGGCGCGGCGCAACGCGGTGCCGACGCTCGCCTGCAAGGGCGAGAGGAGGCCGTCCCCGCCCACGCTTTCAATCCGCGCCAGCACCTGCACGCCCTCGGGCCGCGCAACGCGTTGCGTCACCAGTCCCGGCGTTGTCGACCGGAACGTCCGGCGGGTGCCAATCCCTGCGGATCGTTCAGCCACAGCAGCGCCCTTCCCGGTGGCAATGCGGGGGCTGTGGTCGATCCCCTGCAACATCGCCAAGGCGGCGGCGTAATGCTTGACCACGTCCTCTTCGCGCAGTTCCATCTGATCGGCAGTTTCGCTCATCTACTTGTCCCCGTCGCGTGGATTGCACCCACCCTACCTGTAACTCAACACCTGTCCCGTGGGATTGACCACGAATTTCCGCAGACCGCGAAACCCCGGCGGATCGACCTCGGCCAGCGCCTGATAGGGCCGTTCGGGCAGGATGATCGCCCGCTCCATCCGGCTGGCCCCGGTATCGGCCCCCAAGGGATCAAGCGTATAAATCTGGAGCTCCACCTGTCCGAACCAGCCTGATTTCTCCATCTCGACCCGTTCCGACACAAGGTCCTCCTCGGTCCAGACCAGGGCCCAGTCATTGCCTTCGCCCGCGCGGGCCTTTTCCAGCACCTCGCGGATCGGGCCGCTTTGTTGGGTAAAGGCATGGGAATACATCGGGCCGATATGGAACCGGCGCAGGCGTTTGGGGTGCAGGTCGTCAAAATCCCGGTCAAAGCCGGTGGCGATGGTCAGCAATTTCAGCCCGTCGACCGCTTGCGCCATGAGATGCTGCTGCACCTCGGGCCAGCGGCGTTCATCCTTGGGAAGGCCAACTTTGCCGCTGTCCTCGACCTCCATCAGATAGATCGTGGGCAGGTTAACCTCGCTGCTGTAAACTGACCAAGAGATCAGGTAACGGTGCCGCTGTCCGGTATCGCCCAGCCATAGAATCTCGGGGTCATTGCGCGCCCAGAACAGCCCACCCCGGCTGAGTTCCTGATAATACAGCCGCTGGCTCAGCGCGAATTGCAGTTTCGTCGGCACCGCCAGATCGGCCAGAATGCCGCGCACCATATCGTCCTTGAGCTGCGCCTCGGACGGCATCGCCGCCAGATGCCGCCCGGCATTCAGCGCATCATTGGCCATTTGCAGCAGTTCCTGATAGATCGGGAAGCCACTTTCGACCCGGTCAAAGGTAAGCTTTCCGGCCGTGGCCCAGCGCCCAGAGAAATGGTACTTGTGCGCCAGGGTCCGAAAGGTGATCGACAGCGCCACGAGGTATCGGGCCACCGCCTCGACTTCTTCATGCCGCAGCCGCCCTTCGGCCTCCATCTGCGCCGCGACCTTGCCCAGATAGCCGGTGATCTTGTCGAATTTGGCAAAGTAGCGCCGGGTGACGAGGGTGTCTTCGAGCTTGAAATGGTCGGCGGCGAGGTCAGTGTCGGGCATTTTGTTTCTGCCTGACACCAACTCCCAAGATCGAAAATGATGCAAAGGCAACGGCATAGAGGACGAGAAAAGGTGACCACAGACAGAGCGAAAGGGCGGCAAAAAGTGCAAACAGACTCACAATTATGCTGGCCAACGCAGATGCCATCCAACTATCGGCCCGGCCAAAGAATAGCGCCCAGACACTGAAAACAGTTGTCCTCACTCCGGCGTCCCATACAGGTTCTTGTCGTGCTTCTCGACGATCTTCGCGAACCGCCGCATGAACCGCTCATCCGCCTTGGCCTTCTGCTCCAGAATATCGCGGGCAAAGACCATGTGGTCCTCGTGCGCCTCCAGCATTTCGGCCATCTTGTTGTTGGTGGCAGCACCAATGGCGGCCATGGCGGTCTGCGCCTCTTGATCCGTCTTTACCCCGATCTCGTTGATCCGGTGCGCCACGTCCTGCTGCTGCGCGGTTTTCAGCGATTTCGACAGGGCGTCATACAGGACCACCCTCTGCTTGGTATCCGTCTGCAGCTTGTTGATCAGCACCATCTGGGTCGCCGCCTGATTTTGCAGCGAATCGATCCAAGTCTTGCCCTTTTCGATATAGCGCTCCAGTGTCTGCGACTTGGCCAGCATGACCTGTTCCTGCTGGACCAACTCGTTATAGCGCATGTTCAGGGCGGCGAGTTCGGTTTCCAGCTTGGTGCGGGCAGCGGCATCCTGTTCGACAGAAATCTTGTTCTCAAGCTCGATGATCCTGGGGTCCATCGCGCCGATCTCGGTGCGCACGGCCTCCAGTTGACCCACAGTCGCCTCGCGGTCGACGAGGGTGCCTTGCAGATTGACCTCGACCTTGGTCTTTTGCTCGTTCAGCATGACCAGCTGGTTTTCCAGCAGGCGCACGATGATGTCGGATTTGCCGATCAAATCCTGCAACTTGTCGTCGATCGTGGCCATGCGCATGCGTTCCTGGCGCATGGAATCGGCCTTGGCAGCGGAAAACACGCCGACAAAGCTTTCCCAGCCGGTCTTGGTGCGCATCTCGTCGAAATCTTTGGCGAATCCGGCGGTTACATCGTCCAGCCCCATGATCAGTTCGGCGATGTTGGCATTCATCAGATCGGTGTGGGTATGCACCTCTGTCAGGGTCGCATTCTCGATATCCACAGCAATATCAGTTCCTTGCGCCATCTTGACGCGGGCCGCCTCGATGCGCGTGGTCAGTTCCGAGATTTTGCCCTGCGCGGCTGCGACCTGCTCCTGGCTTTCGCGGATCTGGGTGTCGAAATCGGCCATGCTCACTCCTGACATTGAAAACAGATGAACGGTATTTGGGGAATGATAGAGCATGTTTCAAAGGGCCGTCATGCGATTCCCGCCTGACGCGCCGAAAAATCTGTCAAAGCCACGGGGTTTGCAGGCTATCCGCGCCCAAGCCCCAGCGTTTGCGCCGACAATGGATCAATGGCCGAGGCCTCGGTCGGGGCAATCGCATTGGTCGAAAGCCCGTCAGGGTTCAACGGATCGGGCGGCAAAGCGTCATAATCCGGCGGATGGTCGGCAGCGACAGCCGCATCGCCATAGACATCTTCGGGGTCGATGATCACCGGGGGCAGTTCGATGCCGCGATTGTAATGTTCGGGGTCCACGCGCTGCGATTCCTCGGGGCTGCGCACATGCACCCGCGTGCCAATGTCGACCCGGTCGAACAGGTCGATGATATCCTGATTGAACATCCGAATGCACCCGGCCGACCCGGAATTGCCGATGGAGGTCATGTCATTGGTGCCATGAATGCGGTAAAAGGTGTCGCGCCCGTTGCGATACAGATACAGCGCCCGCGCCCCAAGGGGGCTGCGCAGCCCGCCCGGAATCCCCCGGCTGAACGGGCCATAAACCTCGGGCTCGCTCCGCAGCATATTCGCGGTCGGCGTCCAGCCCGGCCATTTCTTCTTGTCCTGAATCGACCCGTCACCGCGAAAGCTGCGGCCCGCCCGGCCAACGCCCACCGGATAGCGGATCGTCTCGCCGCCATCGGGCGGGATAAAATACAGGAACTTGGCATAGGGATCAACGTCGATGGTCCCCGGCCCCTGTTCGCCGATATAGATGCCGGTCATCCGCCGGTTCACCCCTTCGGTATAGACCGAGGGGATCGGCGGCAGGTTATAGCCTGCATCGAAAAGCGGCCCATAGCCCTCGATGAACTCCACAGGCGGCGGCCCTGCAGGCAGATCGTCCGGCGCGGAACGTACATTACACCCGGCCAGAAACGATGCCCCGGTCAGCAACATCATGCGGCGGGTCAGGGTCAGGTGGTCGAGGCCAAGGGTCATCAAGCAAAATCCCGGATCAATCAAACTAGAGGCTTACCATAAAGGTTTGGGCCACAGGCGCAATTTCAAAAAGGCGGGGTGAGGCAGGACGATACTGTAACACGTGTTTGCGATGCGGGGACTCCGACTCCGCAGGTTGCGCACCTTGTGGTGATAGAGGGCGGTGCCCGTCCGCCGGGTGGGCATGCGATGCTGGGTTTATGTGCTTTATGGTGCCGCACCTCCCGTCGATGTTCATTGCCGGGGCATCGCGGGGTGCCCGCCCACCGCGTGCGCATGCACGCCTTTGGCGTGACGGGGCGGACGGGCACCGCCCGGCGGGCTACGCCCTTGATTCCGGGCGAAAGAGAAAGGCACGGCAGGTTGGGTGGCCGCCCATCCCTCACCCCACGACATTGAACCCCGGCCCATAAGGATAATGCGTGATATCCTCGTTCCCGGTTTCCGTAATAATCAGGATATCATGCTCGCGGTATCCCCCCGCCCCCGGCTGTCCGTCCGGAATCGTCAGCATCGGCTCCATCGAGATCACCATCCCCGGTTCCAGTACCGTGTCGATATCCTCGCGCAGTTCCAGCCCGGCCTCGCG
>JANOMH010000488.1:0-5665 GCA_031420215.1 Rhodobacterales bacterium
GACGCAATTGATCATGATCATGTGCGGACTGTCGATTATGGCCTTTGTCGGCCTGACCGTTGGCACCGCAACCTCTGCCCCGATTCGCGCCATTGTGGCATTGGTCATGGGTGTTGGCGGGGTGTTTGTCTGGGTCAACAAGAAAGCCAAGAAACGCATGGACATGATCGAGGAACTATTGCCTGACGCAGTTGAACTGATGGTCCGGTCCCTGCGCGTGGGTCATCCGTTTTCATCGGCGATCGGCATCGTCGCCAAAGAAGTGCCCGATCCGCTGGGCTCTGAAATCGGCATGATCTCGGACGAGGCGGCTTATGGGCGCGACATGGGCGAAAGCCTGAAAGCCATGGCCGAACGGATGGACATGCAGGACATGCGCTTTCTGGCCGTCGCCGTGAACATCCAGCAGACCGCCGGGGGCAATCTGGCCGAGATTCTGGACGGCTTGGCCAAGGTGATCCGCGCCCGGTTCAAGCTGTTCCGCCGGGTCAAGGCGATCACTGCCGAGGCAAAATGGTCGGGGATGTTCCTGTCGATGTTCCCGCTTTTGTGCCTGTTGGGTGTCAGCGTTCTGCAGCCCCACTATTATGACGAGGTCAAGACCACATCTGTGTTCATCCCGGCCTGTCTGGTGGTGGCCGGGTTTCTGACCACAAATATTTTTGTGATGCGCGCGCTTGTGAACATCAAGGTCTAAGGGGCCAATCATGGAATTCCTCAACACGATCAACGTCATGCTGACCGAGCAACTGGGCCCCTTTGGCCCGTTGATTGTCGTCGGCTTTCTGGGCTTGACGATGATCCTTTTGACGCTGCCAGCGCTGCTGAAAAAGAATGTCGATCCGCTGGATAAACTCAAAGCGATGGCCAACCCCGCCTCCGCAAGTCCAGGCAAGAACGGCCAGCTGCGCACGCCGCAGGGCAAGGATAAGCTGGAAAGATACTCCAGCTTTCTGGAGCCGCAGGATGAAAAGGAATATTCGGCTGTCCGGCTGAAACTGCTGCAGGCCGGCTATAAGACCAAAAATGCGGTGCGCATCTATCACTTTTCGCAATTCGCACTGGGGATTGCGCTGCTGCTGCTGGGTCTGGCCTATGCGATCTACAAATCCCAGTCGGGCGAGCCCTCGACCCAGAACATGATCATGTCGATCCTGATCCCCGGCGCCTGTGGCTATATGTTGCCGAAATACTGGGTCACCCGGCGGCAGGCGACGCGGCAGCAGAACATCATCAACGGCTTTCCTGACAGCCTTGACATGATGCTGGTCTGCATCGAAGCGGGCCAATCGCTGGACCAGTCGATCATCCGCGTTGCCGACGAACTGCGCTCCGGCTTCGCTGATCTGGCCGATGAATACCAGATGGTCAGCCACGAGATGAAGGCCGGTAAAGACAAAGCCTCGGTGCTGCGCGACATGTCCGAACGCTGCGGCGTGGCAGACATCCGTTCATTCGTGACCGTGCTGATCCAATCCCAACAATTCGGCACCTCGATCGCCGAGGCGTTGCGGATCTATGCGGGCGAAATGCGTGACAAACGTGTCATGCGCGCCGAAGAAAAAGCGAACGTTTTGCCGACAAAGATGACTTTGGCCACCATGATGTTGACGGTGCCGCCACTTCTGATCATCCTGATCGGGCCGTCTATCTATGAGATCTATACCACCTTGGGCGGCGGTGCCAAAGCAGCGCAAGAGACGGTAGAGAATGGACCTGACGCCAGTGCAACCCCGGATGCCGCCGCAAGTCCGGGTGGCGCATAGCCGTGAACTTCGGGCGCTGGTATGCGGCGCCCTGCTCTGCACATTGGCCGCCTGTTCACCGGGCGGCCTTAACCGTTCGGCGGACGGAATTTATGCGCCGGGGGTGGCGGGGCAATCTGACATTGACGGGTTGATCGTCGGGCATCGGCTGATGGCGGCGGGCGAATATCAACTGGCGCTGGATGCCTATACGCGGGCGGCCGGCCAACAAGGGCTGAATGTCGATACCCTGTCGGCGCTGGGGTCAGCCAATCTGCGTCTGGGGCGATTGGGACAGGCCGAACGGCTGTTGCGCCGCGCCGTTGACCTTGATCCCGGTTTTCCATCTGCCTGGAACAATCTGGGCGTTTTGCTGATGGAACAGGGCAATGTGGCCGAAGCCACAGAAGTTTTCCGTCGCGCCTATGCAACGGATAACGGCAATAGTGACCAGATCAGGGACAATTTGCGCTTGGCGCTCGCCAGACTTGAGAGTTCAAGCTATCAAGAAGTCAACGAGGATATAAACTTCGAACTGGTGCGTCGGGGCGCGGATGAAACCATGTCTATCGAACCACTCTGAGGCAGAAGCAGTAAAAAGGACGCAAAAATGCGCCATCCTATCACTCTTTCCTTTCTGGCTCTCGGGGCCCTGGCGGGCTGCGGTGATCAATCCGGCGATGCACAGGTCAACCGGGCTTTGCAGGATGTGAATGTCGTTGACGAGACGAACCTGAATGACGTGATGCTGACTGTAGCGGACCCGAACGAGGCGGTCAGTTATTTCACCCGCGCCAGCCAGAACGACCCTGGTCGGATCGACCTGTTGCGTGGGTTGGGGGCCTCGCTGGTGCGGGCCTCGCGCCCGGCCGAAGCGGTGACAACATGGCGCGAGATTATCGCGATGCCCGGGGCGACCGCCGATGACACTGTCAATCTGGCCGAGGCGCTGATCCGCAACAACCAATGGGACGAGGCGGATGTGACGCTCGATTCCGTGCCCCCGACGCACGAGACGTTCAAGCGTTACCGGCTTGAAGCCATGGTCGCGGACAGCAACGAGGAATGGGACAAGGCCGACAGTTTTTATGAAACCGCTGTGGGCCTGACCACTACTCCGGCATCGGTCCTGAACAATTGGGGTTATTCCAAGCTGACCCGCGGCGATTATCCGGGGGCCGAACGGCTGTTTGATCAGGCGTTGCGCTATGAACCGGGCCTGTTTACTGCCAAGAACAATCTGGTTCTGGCACGCGGGGCGCAGCACCAATACAGCCTTCCGGTCATCGCCATGACCCAGGTCGAGCGGGCGCAGTTGCTGTATACGTTGGCCCTGACCGCAATCAAACAGAATGACGTGACCATCGGCAAAGGGCTGTTGCAAGACGCCATCGACACCAATCCGCAGCATTTCGAAGAAGCCTCACGCGCGCTGGCCGCGCTGGAAGATAGCGGGACCAACTAACCCACATGGGCACGCCGATCCTGGCCGCATGGGCGTTCCTGGCCGCCGCCCTGCCGATCAGCGCCTATGTGGCGTGGTCGGATATGAAGGTGATGAAAATCCCGAATCTGGCGGTTTATGCGCTGGCAGGGGCTTTTGTCATAATCGGGGTGCTGACCTTGCCCTTTAGTGACTATCTGTGGCGTTACAGTCACTTGGGCGTGGTCCTGTTGATTGGAATCCTGCTGAATGCGGTAGGACTGGTCGGCGCAGGCGATGCCAAATTCACCGCCGCCGCCGCCCCCTATATCGCCCTGTCCGATGGCAAAGCGATGATCGTGATCTACATCGGCTGCTTTCTGGGCTGTTACGCCCTGCACCGGATCGGCAAGTTCACCGCGCTGCGCAAACTGGCCCCCGATTGGCAAAGCTGGGACGCGGGCAAGCGTTTTCCGATGGGATTTGCCCTTGGCACCACTCTGGTCGTCTATTTGCTGATCTGCGCCAATCCGGGCGCGTTCCCCGGTTTGCTGCCCGCAAACTGACCCTGCCCCTCCCTTATTCCGCCACAAAGCCCGACCATTGTTTCGGCTGATCCCCTAACCGGATGGGCTTTGTCGATGAATATGCAAGTGTCGGGCGTCATGGCCCCCCCCGCGCCAAAAACCATGGATGGGATGCAAATCCATCCGGTGATGATGCGCGACATCCTGTTGAAAACCATGTTCCGGATGAATGTGACCATGGTGACCGAGATTGCGCGGGCCCTGTGCCTGCCCAACAATGTCACTCAAGAAGTCATCGACCTGGCCCGGGGCCAAAAACTGCTTGAAGCGATGGGCACGCTGAACGCCAATAACGGCAATGAAATGGGTTACCAGCTGACCGGCGCAGGCAAGGCGCGGGCGTTGGATGCGTTGACCCAATCTGAATATTACGGGCCGATGCCAGTGCCTTTGGCGATCTACCGCGAACAGGTCAAGCGCCAGTCGATCCGCAATCTGGCGGTGACGCGCGACCAGCTGACCGCCGCGATGGGGCACCTGATCCTGCCGCCAATGCTGCTGGGCCAGCTTGGGCCCGCCGTGGGTGCGGGCCGGTCAATCCTGATGTATGGGCCGCCGGGCAATGGCAAATCGTCAATTTCAAACGGTATCCGCGATGCCTTGGGCGACAAGATCTATGTGCCCCGTGCCATCGAATATTCCGGACAGGTGATCACCGTCTATGACCCGATTGTGCATTCGTCTGCCGAAGAGAACGAGGATGACCCGTCCGTCCTGCGCCGCACCTCGGGCCGCTATGACACCCGCTATGTGCGCTGCGAACGGCCGACAGTGATCACCGGGGGTGAGTTGTCGCTGTCAATGCTCGATCTGGTCTATAACCCCGTGGCCCGCACCTATCAGGCCCCGCTGCAGCTGAAGTCCACCGGCGGCATCTTTATCGTCGACGACCTTGGCCGCCAGGCCGAGCCGCCGCAAAAACTGGTCAACCGCTGGATTGTGCCGCTGGAGGAAGCCAAGGATATTCTGGCACTGCAGTCGGGCGAAAAGTTTGAAGTGCCGTTTGACACGCTGGTCATCTTCTCGACCAACTTCCATCCCAATGAAATCTTTGACAAAGCCGCCCTGCGCCGGATCTTTTTCAAGATCAAGATTGACGGGCCGAACCAGGAGGATTTCCTGAAGATCTTTGCCATGGTCGCGCGCAAACGCAAGATGCCGCTGGACGAGGCGACCCTGATCCATCTGCTCAAGGTCCTGTATCCGACCATCGACAATGTCTATGCGAATTATCAGCCAATATTCCTGATCGATCAGATGATTGCGATTTGCACGTTCGAAGGCATCCCGAACCAGATGACCCCCGACCTGATCGACCGGGCCTGGGCGAATATGTTCGTCAAGGATGAAAAGATCGTCAAGTAAGGCTGGTTCTGGCCACTGGCGGTTTCAACTTGGGGTGGGTCAAGACCCACCTTACAATTCAGGTAAGGTGGGTCTCGACCCACCTCTGGCGGCCCATTCAAGTGGGGGCGGCAGGTCAATCGCGCTGAAGTCAATCCGAAAGACCCGCCGGGGCCGGGTGTCCGTTGACGGCTTTGACCGATGCAGGATCAGCATGTTCAGCAACTGCACATCACCGCGCGCAGCCGTGCAATCCTCGGTGACACATTGGGCGGCCACATCTGCTGCCCTGCCGGCCTCTACGAGCTATAGCTGAAAGTTGGTGACGGGGGGATTGGGTGGCATATCAAGGCGTTGTTGACGCGCCGCAGTTCTCGCAGAGAATTCGCCATGTCTCGCCTTTGGTCCGAGAGAGCAGACGTATACGTCGGCGGCGAATGATATGCCACATGACGAAGGATACGGTTGTCGCGTTTCGCGCGCCAGAAGGATTTTCGCCCGATCCGCTGACGGATTTGCTGCGCCAGGGTGCGCGGGATCTGATCGCGCAGGCGGTTGAGGCGGAG
>JANOMH010000489.1:0-3860 GCA_031420215.1 Rhodobacterales bacterium
GGACTGCCAGTCAAACCCGAACCACATGACCAGAATCGGCGCGGTCCCGACAATCGGCAGGGCAGCGACGAAATTGCCGATGGGCAGCAGGCCCCGGCGCAGGAAATCAAAGCGGTCCACCAGCACCGCAGTTGCCAAAGCGGCGGCTACACCAATGACATAGCCCGAAAGCGCCCCTTTCAGAACGGTCTGCACGAAATCCTGCCACAGCGTTCCGGTGTTTTCGGCAAACCTGGTCGCAATGGCGCTGGGGGGCGGCAAGATCACGGCGGGCACGTTCAGGCCGCGCACGCACAATTCCCACACCGCCAGAATGGTCAGCCCAAACAGCAATGGCACGGCGATGCGGACGGGGGAAGTCTGGCGCAGGGGGCCATTGGCCAGCCAGTGGTTCAGCGCCCAAGCCGCCGCCCACACCACCAAGGCCAGCAGAACAAGGGTCACGCTGCCACCCCCATCCGGCGCAATGTCCGCCGTTCAACCCAGCCGATGAACACGACCAGCAACCCGGCCATCACTGCGGCCACGAACAGCGCCGCCCAGATTTGCGCCGTCTGCCCATAATAGCTTTTCGCCAGCATCCAGGCCCCAAGCCCCCCTTGCTGCACCGGCAATTCCCCCACAATCGCGCCGACCAGCGCCGCCGAGATTGCGATTTTCAGCGAGGCGAACAGGTAAGGCACCGAGGCAGGCAGGCGCAATTTCCAGAACCCTTGGGACTGGCTGGCGCTATAGGTGCGCAACAAGTCCAACTGCATCGCATCCGGGCTGCGTAGGCCCTTGACCATGCCGACCACGACCGGAAAGAACGACAGATAGGCGGAAATGATCGCCTTGGGCAGCAGCCCCTGAATGCCCGCCGCGTTCAGCACGACGATGATCATCGGGGCCAGCGCCACAATCGGGATGGTCTGACTGATGATCGCCCAAGGCATCACCGACATATCCATCGCCCGGGAGTGGACAATACCGACGGCCAGCAGAATGCCCAGGCCGGTGCCAATCAGAAAGCCCAGCAGGGTCGGGAACAGCGTTGTTCCGGCATGATACAGCAGGTTGCGGTTGGATATTTCGCCTTTGCGGTTGAACAGGGCTTCGGTGACAGTGCTGTCCCACAGGGCTTGCACGATCTGATGCGGGGCAGGCAGGCGGGGGCGTTCCTGGGCCCATGTGCCGCCCAAAGCATTGGGATTGTTTAGCAACAGCGGGATGGTGCCTGCGTCGATCCGGTCGATGGCGGCAGCGGGAACAATCGCCACCCCGGCGCGTTCCGCCTCGGTCAGCACTTCGCGGACATTCATCGGCAGACAGGCGGCATACCAGACGGCGATAAGGACGGCCAAAACGGTCAGGATCGGCCTCATCCCCGGCCCCCCTGCGGCCAGGCGATCATTGCCACCGCCACAATGCCCAGCGCCATGCCCGCAAGCTGCAGGCCCGACGGCTTTTCGCCAAACACGAAAATCGCCATGGTGGTGATGGCCACCAGCTGGAACACCGCCGACAGCGATATGGCCAGCCCAAGGCCCGATCCGCGCATCACCTGCACCATCAGCCAGTTGCCCAGACAAAACGCCAGCAAGGCCACAATAAGCAGCGGGACACCGCCCTTGACCGCATAGGTTTTCAACAGGGCATTCGCCCCCACGAACACCCCGGTCGAGGCGGCCAGCCAGACAAAACTGATCGGTGTCATCCTATCCCCTTTTGTGCCGGGGCCGGGCCGGAACCGCAGTCGCCCGCGCGGCGATTGCGGCGGCCTTTTCGGGGTCGGTCAGCGCGGCCCACTCTTTCGCGGCCCTGAGCCCCGTGCGCAATTCGGACACCCAGACAAACATCATGGCTGGATACATCAGCACAATCAGCGCCAGCCACATCAGGACGGTGCCCATGTCGCGGCTGGCTTGCCATACCATCTCGCCCGACCCCGTGACCAATATGGCAAGCCAGACCAGTCCCAAAGCCACCACCACCAGCACCGGAATACCCAGCGTCCATTTCGCAAACTCTGCCCAGCACGCAGCCTGCGTCGGCGGCGGCATTGGCGGCGGTGCGGGGGCTTTGCTGGCCATTCACCGAGTCACGCTTTGCAATCGGCCTGCCCTTATGGTCATCAGATCACTTGCCCCATTTCATTGCAGTGCCGATCAGGAAGATCAGGTTCAGGATCACCACCCCCCAATACAAGGCGGTCAGCGTGGACGACATTGCCTCACCCCCGGCGAATAGCAGCTTGTAGAGGAAGTAGACCGTCATAACGGCCGACAGCACGATCATCAATGTCGATGGTTGTTTAGGTTGGTCAGTCATCACTATGCCCCGCTCTAAGGCCCTCGCGGACGCGATGGGCAATGTCGATGAAAGCCTTGCTGTCGCGGATATCGAGCGGGCGCTCGGCCGGCAGCGGGCTGTCGATGATGTCGGTAATCCGGCCCGGACGGGGCGACATGACCACGATTTTTGTGGACAGATACACCGCCTCTGGGATGGAGTGGGTCACAAACAGACAGGTCTTTTGCGTCGCAGCCCACAGGCGCAACAGCTCCTCGTTCAGCCGGTCACGCACGATTTCATCCAGGGCCCCAAAGGGTTCGTCCATCAGCAGGACGTCAGCGTCAAAGGCCAGCGCCCGGGCGATGGACGCGCGTTGCTGCATGCCACCGGACAGTTGCCAGGGGTATTTGTTTTCAAATCCCCCAAGTTCCACCAGATCGAGCGTCCGTTTCACCCGGCTCGCCATATCTGCCCTGGAAAACCCCATAATCTCCAGCGGCAAACGCACGTTCCCGCCAATCGTGCGCCACGGATACAGGCCAGCCGCCTGAAATACATAGCCGTAAGCCCGGGCGCGGCGGGCCTGTTCAGGGGACATGCCATTCACGGTCAGTGTGCCAGAGGTCGCGGTTTCCAACCCGGCCACACAGCGCAGAAACGTGGTCTTGCCACAGCCGGACGGGCCGATGAAACTGACAAACTCGCCTTTGGCGATGGACAGGTTCACATCGCGCAGGGCCTGCACCGGGCCATCGCCGGTGTCAAAGGTCAGTGACAGCGCCTTGGCGGCGATGACTTCCGGACCGGTTTGGGGTAGTGTCGGCATCATCACAGCAGAACTTTTCAAAAGGATATCAGCCATGCCAGATTGCCAGAAACTGCGCCCGACCGAAACCTATTCCGGCAAACAAGGCTTTGATTATTTTGAGGGAATAGCCAAAGAAACAGTCGGCTCGCAGGCCATCTGCATGCATTTGCTCACTATCCCGCCGGGTGGACGGGCCAAGGCGCATAAACATGCGACGCATGAGACCGCGATTTACGTCATCGCCGGGCAGTCGGTGATGTTCTGGGGGGACCAGTTGCAGCACCGGATGGAGGTCGGGGCGGGTGAGTTGCTGTATATCCCCGCCGATACCCCGCATCTGCCGATGAACACTGGCACCCTGCCCTGTCAGGCGGTGATCAGCCGCACTGACCCACACGAGCAGGAAAGTGTGATCCTGCTGCCCGAGTTGGAGTATCTGGTGCCGTAAGACAATTTGCGTTCCAGCAGACGCGTTCTTCCCAGTCCCGCCCCGGCGAAGGCCGGGGTCCCGATCGCCTTCGTCAGAACTTCGGGACCCGGGCCTTCGCCGGGGCGAGTCACTGACTGGTGGCGAGCAATTCACATCAATGACAAAGCGCCCTGACATCACGCCGTATCGCCCCAATTCTTGCCCCCCATCGGGATCAACGCGCCCACTTTGAACGCCAGTTTGCTGGTCAGTTCCCATTGCGCCACACCCAGCGAAAGTTTGTACAGCTTCTTGTCGGGGTCCTTGTCCGGCACCACCTTGCAGATGCGGTCGCCGCCATTCAGCATG
>JANOMH010000490.1:0-1802 GCA_031420215.1 Rhodobacterales bacterium
TTGGCTAACCCAGCATCGGGGGGGGCTGGCCCCGCCCTACGGTTGACTTTTCGCCGGATCGGCGCTATGTAGCAACGTGTCTACATTCCCGGAGTCCACGCCATGACCGCCACCCTCACCTCGCGCGAGTTCAATCAGGACACTGCCCGCGCCAAGCGCGAGGCGGCGGCGGGGCCGGTGTTCGTGACCGACCGGGGCCGCCCCACGCATGTGCTGCTGACGGTCGAGGATTATGAACGGCTGGCAAAACCGTAAGTGTCAGTAGCCGAAGCGTTCTACTGGCCCGGTGCTTCTGAAGTTGAACTGCCCCTGCCCGAGCGCAAGATCGAACCCGAGCGTGAGATCAACTGGGGCGTTGTCTGAGCGTGTTTCTGATCGATACAAACGTCCTGTCAGAATTTCGACTTTTGCACGACAACCGCGCCGACAAGGCTGTCGCGGCTTGGGCCAGCCTGCATGACCCTGACACCTTCTATATGTCTGCCGTCACGTTGATGGAGGCAGAAATTGGTATCCGGCGGATGGAATGGCGCGATCCACGGCAAGGTCGGGTTCTGCGGGACTGGATGAATGGCGTCATTCTACCCCGTTATGGAAATCGCATTCTGCCGGTTGATGACCGCACTGCAGCACTGGCCGCTTCATTTCACGTACCTGACCCCGCGCCATTCGCCGATAGCTTGATTGCCGCCACAGCGATCATTCATGCGATGACTATCGTCACCCGCAATGTGCGCGATTTCGAGTTTCCAAGTGTCGCCGTGCTGAACCCATGGGATGCCTGAAAAACGCCGCCCAGTCGTAAGGGGACAGGGACCGGGCGGCGCCTTAAGGACCAATTTCAACCGATAAAATCGCGTAACTATGGGCCTATGATTGCCCTGTCCCCCGCGCAGTCGGTCGGGTCGGTTTGTGCAGGGATTGTGCAAGCGGACCCGGCCAGGTCTGCGGCATTGCCCAGTTTGCGGACCCGGCCCGTCTGCCCGGCTCCGATGGGGTCGGTTTCGAAACTTCTATGAACCGGTCTGGTTTGCGCCTATCGTTCTCGCATTAGACGCGATTTTCAGCATTATTATAGGGGGATGGGACCATGAAGACTGACTGGATATTGGTGGCATGCATGGTGATCGCGGGCGCAGTTAGCGCCCAGGCACAGACATTGGAAGAAGTACGGGCCGAGGCGGCGGGCAGTTGGGAACTGGTCGCCTGTGCCGCCATGTATAACATGGCCGACCGCATTGTAGCTGATGGCGGCGCACCGGTCACGGCGGTCACGGGCGGTGGCGAGTTGTTGGGGATGGGCGTTGCCATGGTCCGCTCCAACACCCTGGGCGAGGATATCGACACCGCCGTGGACATCGCGGTGACCCATGTCGAGCGTGTCACCGTGCTGATGACCGAGATCTATGACACCGATCCGGCCGGGTTCCCGCAAGTGGTGGGTTGGCCTGACAAGATGGAGGTTTGCGACCGCTATGCCGCCTCAGTCGCCGAAATGATGGGCGCGCCTGCCGAGTAACCGGCAAGCGCGTTTTGGGTTTCCGGATTTAGCCGCGGGCGGCTTTGGTCGCATTCGCCCACCAGACCACATCGTCCAGTGTCAGTTTGGCCGAGGGCAGCAGTGCCGCCTCGATATCGGCCAGATTGCCCGAGCCACCCATGCCGGGATGCACCCGCCAGAAATCGCCGCCGCCGATGTGGACGGCATTGCGGACCGGGGCCATTTGCAGTTCGACGGCGATACAGCGCAGATGCTCCAGCGCCCGCGCCCCGCCCATCGACCCATAGGCTATCGCGCCCAT
>JANOMH010000491.1:0-4685 GCA_031420215.1 Rhodobacterales bacterium
CATCGAGCTGGTTGTTGGCAGCGTCACTCTGCGGATGGACGCAGCGACCGACGCCCGTCGGGTCGCGGAACTGGCTGCGGCGTTGCAGGCGGCCTTGTGATCTTCCCGTCCAACCGGGTGCGGATCATGGTGCGACAAAGCCCGTGGACTTCCGAAAAGGCCATGATGGATTGGCGGCGCTGGTGAAGAATGAACTGCACAAGGATCCGTTTACGGGCACGGTATTTGTGTTCCGGGCGCGCAGGGCGGATCGGTTGAAGCTGCTGTATTGGGTGAGCCATTGTCACGCCACTGGTCCGAGAGAGCGCAGAAGTGGTCGCCATTGGTTCGAGAACACTGGCGCGCGGCGCAAGACGGGTCTGGTGATGGCCTATAAACGGCTAGAGGAACACACATTCACTTGGCCTGCGATCAAGGACGGGGTGATGAACCTCGGCCATGCGCAGTTTGAAGCGCTGTTCTCGGGGCTGGATTGGCGACGCGTTCGGGCGGTGGAGGCGCGAGCCCCGACGTCCGTGGAATAGCTGCGGCAAGATGACTCGGCGGGCGGTTTTGGCAGGCAGGCAATGGTGGATTCTGCTATGGTTTGGCCATGCTGAAACCGCCCGATCTTCCCGATGACATGGATGCGCTGAAGGCCATGCTTGCAGCCTCGCTGGCCGCACTTGCGGATCGGGATGCGGTCATCGAGCGGAAGGAAGACCGTATCGTGCGGCTGGAAAAGCTGCTGGCAGACTTCAAGCGGGCGCTGTTTGGCACAAGGTCAGAGAAGTCCGACCCCGAGCAGTATGAACTGGCGCTGGAAGATATCGAGACGGCGATTGCTGCGATCCATGCCGAAGATGACGCGGTGGATCCGTCCAGGATGCGCCTGGCCAAGCCCCGCAATGCCAACCGTGGTTCTTTGCCCAAGCATCTGCCGCGTGTTGAGGAAGTGGTCGAGCCTGATACTCAGATCTGCGGCTGCGGGGGTAACTTGCACCAGATCGGCGATGACACATCCGAACGCCTTGACGTAATCCCGGCCCAGTTCCGCGTCATCGTCACCCGCCGCCCGAAGTATGCCTGCCGGTCTTGCTCGAACGGTGTGGTGCAAGCTCACGCTCCGACGCGCCTGATCCCCGGCGGCATGCCAACCGAGGCGACAGTGGCGCATGTGCTGGTGTCCAAATACGCCGATCATCTGCCGTTGTATCGGCAAGCCCAGATTTACAGCCGTCAGGGCGTCGATCTGGATCGCTCCACCTTAGCCGCCTGGGTTGGCAAGGCCGCCTATGAGTTGAAGCCGGTGTTTACCGCGCTGATTGCCGATCTGAAGCGATCCACCAAACTGTTCATGGACGAGACCCGCGCCCCGGTGCTTGATCCAAAGGCAGGCAAAACCAAAACCGGATACTTCTGGGCCTTGGCCCGCGATGACCGCCCTTGGGGTGGCACGGCCCCGCCCGGCGTGGCCTTTACCTACGCGCCGGGGCGCAGCGGGCAATATGCCGATGACATCTTGGAGGACTTCGCGGGCGTTCTGCAGGTCGATGGCTACGCCGGGTATAACCGCCTGATCCAACCCGACCGGGCTGGCCCTGCCATACAGCTTGCCTATTGCTGGGCCCACGCCCGACGTAAACTGTTCGAAGTTGCCCGTAACAGCACCGCACCTATCGCCGAGGACGGGCTGAAGCGCATCACCGAACTTTACAAGATCGAAGCCGCGATCAGGGGCATGCCCTCCGCCGCCCGCCTAGCCATCCGCCAAAATCAATCAGCGCCAAAGATCGCCGACTTTGAGGCGTGGCTCACCCATCACCGCGCCCGCGTGTCCGCAAAGTCGCCCCTGGGCGAGGCGTTGAAATACATCGCAAAATACTGGACTGGCCTTTGCCGCTTCCTCGCCGATGGCCGGGTCGAGATGGACAACAACACCGTCGAGCGCGCCCTGCGTCCGATTGCGATGTGTGAGTCATTGTACACTCCTTCCTCAAGTATCTGTAAACATTGGAAGCGTGCCGGTGTCGGTTATGCGACACGGGCGGCCCTTCCGGGCCACCGCAGATTTGACGGCCGCAGTGGTCAGATCTTCCGCACGGATCTGATAGGGCGCTCCGCGAACGACCTGCTCAGCGGGAAGGATACCGGTTTTGACAAGGCGGCGTATCACGTGGTTCGTGACACCTAATGCCTTGGCCGCTTCGGACATGGTGAGCCATGCGCCGTCTTTTTCAGCGGATCGATATGCATGGATTCCTCGTACGCGCCGAACGGAAGAGACACGGTGCGCCGTCCAGGTTTTACCTTGGCCGGTGGGCAGGCCCATCCGATTGAGCGACGCGGCGATATGCTCGTCAGACCAACGGCCGGCCATGCTGCGCATGACTGCCAGTGCATCGTCAGCTGTCGCGCAACCGTGTTCACCAGGTTGTGGCTTGCGAACCCGCAGTTCCGAGTGCTGGCCGCCCCGCCAATGGATCGTGAGCACGACGTCACGCACCGTATCGTCGACATCGACGATGATATCGGCGATCAACGCCCGTAGCAGTTGCTGGCGGGCACGCATCGTCACATCGGGAGCGTTCCAGGCCACGGATAGGTTTTCGGCCATGTTGGTGAAGGCGCCTGGATCGACTGCGATGGCGGATGGATGTTCGACAGGTCGGCGTGCCTCCAGATCACGCACACGGCGTAACGCGATTTCCCAATTTTTCTCCAACTGTTTGGCGATCAGACGATTGTCAGGATCACAGGCTGCGTAGCGGCGCTCGGCAAGATTAGCCTCGTAGAGGGCCTGCTGGAGGTCCAGATCAAGGATCTGGCGTTGCGCGTCCTGTCTTTGCTGGTGCATCCGTTCCGCCTCGAACGCGGCCTCGATCGCCAAGGGTTCTATCGTGCGCAGCAGCTCACGCGCAACAGCCGCGTCAACCCGTGGGCCGCCGAAGGTCATGCAGCGGGGCAAGCCCATCATCAGGTTGGGCTTGTCGCAGCGATAGACGGGGCGACTTTGCGGATTTCCGGTATAGGTAACACTCAGTCGCCGCCCACACCGTCCACACGTCATAATGCCTGACAGCAGCGCCTTGCCGCCCCGGCCTGATTTCGTGCCCCCGATTTTGCGCCGGAGGCACGACTATAGTTGTTGAGTGCCAACTGCTTCTGGTTTCGCTCGTATTGCTCCCAGCTGACGTATCCTTCGTGATGATCCTTGATCATCACCTCCCAGGTTCCGATCGGCTTGCCGTGCCCGTAGCTCCGCCGGGCTCGCCCATCGACAATGGAGGTCCGCTTTTCGCTTTTCCCGTAGACATAAACACCCGCGTAAAAGGGGTTTTTGAGCACTGCGATCACGTTGCGATAGCGGATCGGCAACCAGGTGAAGCTGGTCATCCGGCCCTCATCCGAAGGCCGAGGGAAGTGGATCTGATCAGTCGTCATCGACAATAGCACCTGCGCGCGCTGCCAAGTTCCACGAAGCGGGCGAAGATGTGCCGGATCACCTCCTGCAAGCGCAGATCAGGGTCGAGCCCCAGACCCGCTTCGCGGTGCCAGATGTAACCGAAAGGCACGGACAAGCGCAGCTCGCCCCGGCGCGCCTTCGACCTGGCGGCATCCAGCATCCGCGTCCGCAGAACGCCGAGTTCGAACTCGCTGATGCTGCCCTTCATACCCAAGAGCAGGCGGTCATTAGGCTGACAGGGATTGTACACGCCATCGTGGTCGATGACGCGGGCTTCGACCACTCCACACAACTCCAGAAGATGGTGCCAGTCACGGCCATTGCGCGCGAGCCTCGATGCTTCGAGGCACAGCACAGCGCCGACCTTACCTGCGCACAGCAATGCCACCAAGCGATCGAAGCCGGGTCGCGCCACCGTTCCGCTTGCGGATCGGCCGAGATCGTCGTCGATGACCTCGATGTCGGCAAAGCCGTGCTGACGTGCAATGTCGACGAGGTCATATTGCTGCCGCTGGCTCTCCAGGTTGGTCATGACCTGGGATTGTGTGGATTGACGCACATAGACGACGGCCTTGCGCTTCAGGATCTGCACCGGGATCAGTTCAGCGTTATTCATCGCCGAACTCCTCCACGACAAGGCCAGCGGCCTGCATCAGGATCTGGGCAAGCGTCATTACGGTCTTCGCCCGTTCCGCGGCGCTCATCCCGTCCACCTTGCGGGGCTCGAATATCAGGCTCATCTGTCTGTTCGAGATTGGTGCGAGCGCGTTGTTCCGTTTCATCAACTTCCTCCCATGCGAGTCCATTCTCGCTTGGGGAGTTTGTCGAAACAGCGACCGACGTGACCAGTCTCTTCAGGTCGGACAACGCCGCGAAGCTAACTTGCGGCGCGCCGGTTCTCATATCTGCGCAAACGACGGGATCCAGCATCCAGCCAGGAATCGAAACGACAATGCCAGATGGGCCTTGCACCGTGAGAAACTGGCCGGTTGCCCGCTGCTCTACCCTTCGAACACTGACGCGCCGGCCAAAATAGGGGTGCCAACGATAATGGACCTCCCGCTCTTCGCCGACATGGGCAGAATGAACGGGCGGTGGCAATAGGACGCAAAAATTGGCTCTTCGCGGGTGCAGGCACCGGTGCCGAAACCCTGGCGCGTGCCATGACCATCGTTGAGACCGCCAAGATGAACGGCCTTGATCCGCAGGCCTACCTGACGGACATCCTCAGCCGCATCAG